>JBEPWR010000014.1:0-13718 GCA_041642335.1 Eubacteriales bacterium | reverse complement strand
TGTCCTGGGAAGCCATTGATCAGCAAAGGGCAAAAGGAATTCTTACCTATCAGGGAATGACTGTGGAAGCGACTTTTTATTTTGAGGAGGACGGTACCTTAACCCGAATGGAGAGCCTTCGGTATAAGGATCATGATGAACAGGCAAAGCGGATTCCCTGTATCGGCACTGTTAAGGAACAGAAGGTGTTTGATGGACTAGTAGTTCCCACAAAAGTGGATATTACCTGGGTTATGGATGGTAAGCCCTTTACCTGGTATCAGCTGGAAATATATGATATGCATTTTGAAGAACTATAATTAGAGAGCCTGCGATTATTCTTTTTTCGAAGGGGTATAGAAAATGATAATACAGATTGTTTAAAAGCATACTCCATACTGAAATGAAAGGAGGAATTGGATGCCTTACTCAAAAGACAAATATCCTGACTCATGGAAAAATCTCGATACAAAAGTCAGAAATAAGGCCATTGAAATTGCCAATGAAATGTTAAAAGAGGGTTATGATGAAGGTCGGGCAATTCCCATTGCTACAAAAAAAGCAAAAGAGTGGGCCGAGCAAGAAGAAGCCGGCGGTAAGACGAAACATTTGGTAGAGCCCCATGAGAATGGCTGGGCCGTTCGAAAAGAGGGCGGCGATAAGCCCAGTCATACCTTTGATACGAAGGATGAAGCTTTAGACAAAGCCCGTGAAATCTCTAGAAATCAGGAAAGTGAAATCATCGTTTATAAAAAAGACGGTTCTAAAGAAAGAACGATCGGACCACTTTCCAAAGAGTAATCCCGCCGCTACAGTATTGGAAAAACTTAAACAGATGAGGCCAAGCTAAGCGCTCCTGAAAGGTTGTTGGTATAATCTTTCAGGAGCGCTTATTCGTATTAAGAACTCCGTCTTAAGACGGAGGGCCAATCCACCTCGGTGACCTTTCGTTACAGAAAAAAAATCAATACACTAGTTATAGGTACTGCAAGATAATAAATATCCCGTTATTAGCAAGGAATAGTTCACGGCGCAGACATATGATCGAATCCCTGCTTATACAAAAGTATAAAGGGAATAATAGTAACAGGAGGTGTTCCTGATGAAGGATTTTACAGATTTTTTGCAGACCATAGAGGATCCGAATAAACAGGCAAAGATGCAACAGATTCTGGACCATATCGCAGGGAAATTTCCGGAATTAAAACAGGAAATTAAATGGAACCAACCGATGTTTACAGATCACGGAACTTTTATTATTGCCTTTAGTGTAGCAAAACAGCATATTTCCATTTCACCGGAAACCGAGGCTTTGGATCATTTTGAGGAACAGATTAAACAGGCGGGGTATGATCGTAGCAAAATGCTTTTTAAAATTAAGTGGTCGGACGATGTGGACTATGAACTCCTTGATGAAATAATTGCTTACAATATTCAAGAGAAGAAGAATATGACGAAATTTTGGCGCTAAGAAAGGTTAGGGAGTTAGCTATAAAAAAGATATTAGGAGGATAAAGGATGAAGGTAGAGGAACTGGATACTCCGTCGCTACTAATTGACCGGGAGATCATGATGGATAACTGCAAGAATATGCAGCGTTATGCCGATAGAAACGCCGTTTTTCTAAGACCCCATACGAAAACCCATAAGATGTCAAAACTTGCGCACTTACAGGAGGACTTGGGTGCAAAAGGTATTACGGTTGCCAAAGTCGGAGAAGCGGAAGTTATGGCAAATAACGGTCTTAAGGATATTTTTATCGCCAATGAAATTGTAGGAAAGGAAAAACTTCAACGGATACGAAGGCTATCCCGGTTCATTGACATTTCTTTTGGACTGGACAGCATTGCTCAGGCAGAAATGATTGAAAGGGCTTTTGCAACTAGTAAGAAAAAGGCTCAGGTGGTTATTGAAATTGAAGTCGGGGAAGAACGATCGGGAGTAGTGACGGAAGAGGAGTTCAGAGCGCTGCTGAATTATCTAAAACAGTGTAGCAACATCCGATTAAGAGGGGTGTTTTCTCATGACGGGCATTCTTACAGCGCGGCCAATATTTCAGAGTGCCGGGAAATTCACCAAAATTCTCAGAAGAGGACCTTGGCGTTTGCCAATACAGCAAAAGATATGGGCTTTTCGATTGATACGGTCAGCATCGGTTCTACGCCCTCGATGCTTTTCGATTTTCCAATACTAACAGGGGTCACCGAGATCCGTCCCGGCACCTATATTTTCATGGATGCATCTCAAGCTAACGCTTATGGAAGCCTTAAAAGAAATGCAGCAACGGTACTGACTACTATCATCAGCTTACCGACAAAGGAGCGGGTTATTATGGATGTGGGTGCCAAAGGCCTTACCGCCCAGTCCAGAAACAAAGGTTTTACAGCGACTAACGGATTCGGACTAGTGAAAGGAGAGCGGGATGTCCATATTTTTGGTGTATTTGATGAGCATGCCATCATTAATAATGAAGCATTCCGGGAAAGGGTTGCGGTAGGAGACAAAATAGAAGTTATTCCAAATCATATCTGCCCTGTAGTCAATCTACATGAAACCGCCTATCTGATTTCCAATGGAAAAGTGATTGAGGAAATTCCCGTGGATTGCAGAGGGAAGTTGAAGTAGATTTAAAAAGTTTTAGTAAAGGAGAATGAAAATGGATATTAAACAATTCGATCAAAACCGAGAAGTATACATAAAAGCAGGAGCGAGGTTGTTAAAAGAAAGTTTCCCGGAAAGTTACGAAGAAGATTCAATGAAAGAAATGGAAGAAATTTTAGGAAGTGAACGAATTGCTTTGATGGCGGTTGAAGATGACCACCTGGTCGGCTTTATCGGTGGCATACCGCAGTATGATAAAACGGGGTGGGAACTTCATCCCTTAGTGGTTGAACCAGGCCAGCGATTTAAAGGTGTAGGAAGACGGTTGACCCTTGCACTGGAGCGTGAGATTGTCGATCGCGGGGGAATTATGGTATATCTTGGTACCGATGATGAGCGGTTTCAGACATCCTTAAGTGAAGGAGATCTTTTTGAGGATACCTATGAAAAGATCAAAAATATTAAGAATTATCGTCATCATCCCTACGAGTTTTATGAAAAGAATGGTTACAAAATCGTTGGAGTGATCCCTGATGCGAATGGGATAGGAAAGCCGGATATCATTATGGCGAAACGGCTAAGCAATCATTTAGATATGAATCTAAGTCAAGTCCTGCAGAATAAAATCGACAAAATTGAGGACTTCTCCGGAGCGGTTTCGATTAAAGAAGGAAAGAAAACCCTGTACCAGGAGGCCTTCGGTTATGCTGAGATTAGCAATCGGCGGAAAAATAATCGGGAGACCCGATTCGGAATTGCCTCGGGAGCAAAGTTCTTCACCGCCCTCGGGATCGGCAAGCTGATGGAAGAGAGAAAGATTTCCATTGATGACCCTTTAAGTTCCCTTATAAAGCTTTTTCCGAATTTTCATTCCGATGTAACCATAGGGCATCTATTAAGTCATACCTCAGGTATCCCCGACTATTTTGATGAAGAGATAATGGAGGATTTTAGTGAACTTTGGATTGAACAACCCATGTATTTATTGAGAAAAACTGAGGATTTTCTTCCCATGATCAACAAAGGAAAAATGATGTTTAAACCGGGAGAGAAGTTTCATTATAACAATGGTGCCTATATTGTTTTAGGACTGGTGATCGAAAAATTAAGCGGTATGAATTTTACGGATTACATTACAAAGAATGTTTTGGAACCTGCAGGTCTTCACCAATCCGGATATTTTGCAATGGATCATCTGCCGGCAAACACAGCCTTGGGTTATTTGAAAAACAACCAGGGAGAGCTGATCACCAATATTTATTCCATACCGGTAGTCGGTGGACCTGATGGTGGGATCTTTGTAACCGCCGAGGATATGAGCCGTTTATGGAAGGCGGTTTTTAGCGGCCAGCTGTTAAAGAAGTCCACCTTGGATACCCTTTTTGAACCTGCAGTAAAAGTGAATGATCCGCTTTATTATGGTCATGGGATGTGGATTGTAAAAAAAGAGGCAAAGGTCGATAAATATCTGATTATGGGAGAGGATCCGGGGGTAAATTTCCGTTCCACTTTCTATCCTGAAACGGAATGGGAAGTGACGGTGCTTTGCAACCGACAGTTTGGCGCCGATGAGCTCTCAATCTGGATTGAAAAGCATTTGCTGAAAAGTATAAACACTGAAGATGGAGGGGAAAACAATGAATAAAGAAGAACAAAAGATTGAGGCGAATAAGGTCGCTTGGGGCAGTATAGCGAAGGAACATTATGAGCATTTTAGGAATAAACTGGCTGATGAAGATTTTAAATTAAATCCCATGGTGGAAAGAGAACTGGGGGATGTTGAGGGAAAGAAGATTCTTCACCTGCAGTGTAACACCGGGGCGGATTCGATTTTGCTTGCTCGAAAGGGCGCCATAGTTACCGGGGTGGATTTAGTCCCCGACAATGTGTACTATGGGAAAAAACTTTCGGAGGACTTTGGAATAAAAAACATCGAATTCATCGAATCCGATATCTTAAAACTGATCGAGGCTCATTCCGGAGAGTATGATATTGTTATGACCACTGACGGTGCCATCGGATGGCTTCCGGACCTTAATCAGTGGGGTAAAGTAATCTCTCACTTTTTAAAACGAGACGGCTTCTTCTATCTTCATGACAGTCATCCCTTTATGTGGATTTTTGATGAGGAAGCCTTAACCCGGGGAGAGCTGGATCCTCGTTACCCATATTTTCAACGGAGTGCGGATTATGATTCCACGATCGGAGGCTATGCAAGCCAACCGAAGAAGGCAGAAAACTACTTTTGGAGCCATCAGTTAAGTACGATTATCAAAGGTCTTATAAGCGGAGGGTTATATGTAACCGATATTCAGGAGTATGATCGATGTGTTTTTGGTATGGGCGGTAGTGCCAAAGATGAAAATGGACTCTGCTATTATCCGGAACTCGAAGGGAAACTCCCCCTGGTATTCAGTCTAAAGGCAGAGAAGAAGAGATAGGATATAATCGAGGAGGGAATCATCATGGAGGAAATGCGCTATGTATATGGTCCGGTACCATCGAGAAGATTAGGAAGCTCTCTAGGGATCAGTCCGATTCCTAAAAAAGTATGTAACTATTCCTGTATCTATTGTCAGCTGGGAAGAACCGATCGTATGACGAATACTCGGAAACTGTATTATCCCGTACAGGAGATAATTGATGAATTTAATACAACGATGAAAAATGGGGTGGAATTTGATGTGGTAACCATTGTCGGGGAAGGAGAGCCTACCCTTTATCTAGGCTTAGGAGAGCTGATTTGGGGGATTAAGCAAAATACCCAAAAACCCCTAGCGGTAATAACCAATGGAGCACTGTTTTATGATGAGCAACTTCGTAAAGAATTGTATGGAGCAGATATCGTTTTGCCGACAATGGATGCCTATGATGAGGAGTCTTTTACAATTATCAACCGCCCTCACGGGTCCATAACATTTGATCAGGTCCGAAAGGGCCTTCGGACTTTTTCAAAAGAATATTCAGGACAGTTATGGATTGAAATTATGCTGATGGAGGGGATCAATGACGATGATTATTCCTTGAATCAATATGTAAAAGAGCTAAAGAATCTGGACTATGACCGATTGTATATCAATACTCCGGTACGCCCGCCGGCGGAGACCCATGTTAAGGCGTTGGGAAATAAAAAAATGAAACATGCGGTAGAGGTTTTACGGGGAACGTCAATTAATCTTTTAGTATCCGAAGGGTTCCAAAGCGAAATTCAGGATGACTATGAAGCTGTCCTAAGTATTATTAAACGCCATCCTATGCACCAGTACGAAATCGAAGGCTTTCTCAAAACCCGAGGCATGGAAGATGTTGAAGATGTTTTATCTCGTCTGAGAAAAAACGATGGGGTAGAGGTCATTCATTATCAGGGATTTGATACCTATCGATTGAAATAAAATAATATGAAAAAGCCACTTGAAATAGGAGGAGTTATCATGGGAAACGATAATCCCTTTGACCGGGAAGTCGAAGAATATGAAGAATGGTTTAGGTCTAATGATCAACTGCTAAAATCTGAAGTGGAGGCTATACGTCAGTTGTTGCCCAAATTCGATAGAGGAATAGAAATAGGTGTGGGTACCGGGATATTTGCTTCAAAATTAGGGATAACATATGGAGTGGAACCTTCAAACGCAATGGCCGGGAAAGCTTTCAAAAGAGGGATTCACGTATTAAAAGGTACGGCTGAAAACCTTCCCGTTGAGGATGAGTCTTTCAATCTTGCACTTATGGTAACGGTGGATTGTTTTCTTGATGATGTTCCTAAGGCCTTTGAAGAGTGCTATAGAATTTTACAAAAGGACGGTGTATTTCTTATTGCCTTTCTCGATAAAGCCACCCCTTTAGGAGAACAGTACGATAAGAACAAACACTTACACGAAAGTTACCGGTAAGCAAATTTTCATACCGCTAATGAAATCATTGAAATGCTTAAAGAAGCCGACTTTACGGTCCGACAAAAAAAACAGACGGTATTTTCGCTGGTCAACAAGTATCAGGAAGTTCAAGATGGTCTCGGAGAAGGTGTTTTTGCCGTAATTAAAGCTGTAAAATAATAGAAAAATCCAGCATCTCCGGATTAAAGAGAAAATCTGGGAATGCTGGATTTTATGTTGTTATTACAATATATATCTATTTTCTAGATGGTCCATTGGTTGTGAATGATCCCGGAGAGGTACCAGGTATCTTCATGGTATTGAAAGACCAAGCGTAGACTTTCCCAATCCATTCCATCATATTCCTCATCAAAGCCGGAGAAATAATACTCCACAATGATGGCATCTTCATATACATCAAACTGATTTTCCTCTACGGTTCCGCTATCACTCACGATCTCATTGTATCCGATCTCTTCCGGATCAATAAAATCCTGGGAATAGATGAATTCTTCATAATACTCACTGGGTGTGAGGGCTATTTCTCCGCCCGGACCATCGTATCGGCCCCATATATATTCTTCTGTATCATCGAAAAAAGTCTCCATTTCTTCCGGCATAAAGACAATATCTTCGTCAACGTTAACATGGGAATACTGGGTAAAGCGCACACCGTTTTCAGGATGTGTAAGCGTGGCTAATCGCTCCTGGTTCTTATTTTTGATGGCTTCCATCGTATTATTAGCCCGTTCTTCGATGACTTCTTCAGCATCTTCCGATGTGATGAGGCCCTCGTCGTTATAGTTTAGTTCATCCGGACCCGGTAGTTCAGCTAGCGAATCATCAGAACGGTCACCATTTTCATCACCGTTCTCATCACCATTCTCATCACCATTCTCATCACCATTATCGTCTCCATTCTCATCACCGTTCTCTTCGCCGTTCTCGTCACCGTTCTCATCACCGTTCTCTTCGCCGTTATCAGAACCGTTATCCGGTTCTACTTCATCTACAGTTGGTGAACAAGCAGCTAAGGTAAACACCATTACTAAGCTGACAAATAAAATAAAGATTTTTTTTCGCATTTACAATACCTCCTTTATAGAAATTTTACCCGAGATTGTAAAAATAAAACTCTTATAGAAGAAAAAATCCACCTTTCACCCGGTGGAGTCCCACTAGCTTGGTTTAGGTACATTCCTTTACGGGTATAGGATTGCTAATAAGAAAAATAATGACCAGATTTAGAAAATTTTAAGGGGGGTATATTTATTAAAATGAATAAACAAATTCAACAATTAATAAAAATCGCATTGGTGCTGTTGATTGTATTTCTTTTATATCAACTTTCCTTTCTATTTACACCGTTGCTTATCGCCTTAAACTTTTTATTTGTTCCCATGGTTTTTTCGCTATTGATTTATTATCTTCTTAAGCACTTGCTGAAAATATTCGAAAAGAAATACTCTCACAAACTCAGTGCAGTCTTTACATTTTTAATCTTCATATTGGCTTTGATAATGCTTATTGGAACCTTTGGATTCTTTTTTGTGAATCAGTTTGATGAGTTGGGAGAAGTAGCAAGCGAACAATATGAACAGTACCAGGAAGACCCCGGGAAATTGGTGCCGGAATTTCTTGAAGGATATATTAATGTAGCGGAAATTGAAAGCAGTTTTACCGCACGGTTAAATGATTTGACATCGTGGCTCCAGGAGAACTTTAGTGAAGTTTTCTCAACAGTAACGGAAATCCCTACGCAAATGGTGCTGGTACTGTTTTTAATCTTCTATTTATTAATGGACGGACATAATTTTTATGAAAAGTTCCGAGAATTTATCCCCTATTCTCAAAGAGCTCGATTTGTTGAGAGTGTAGAAAAAGTTGATTCTGTACTTAGTGTTTATGTAAAGGGGCAAATTATCGTTGCCTTTTTTACAGGACTCGGTATGCTCATTGTATATCTGATTGTAGGTATTCCCCTGGCACCGGTCCTTGGAATATTTGCAATGATCACCTCTTTGGTTCCCTTCATCGGACCGATTATCGGGGTTATCCCTGCAATAATCATCGGATTGGGAGAAGGTGGTTGGACAGTGCTACAAATTATTATTGGTACCCTTATAGTTCAGCAGCTTGAAGGAGATTTGATCTCTCCTAAAGTGCTGGGGGGAAAATTAAAGATTCATCCGTTAACGATTATTGTGCTCATCATGCTCGCAGTAACTATATACGGTATTATAGGTGCTTTTGTTGCCGTACCCGCTTATGCTGCATTCCGTGAAATCGCTACGATAATATATCGGGATTATAAAGCGAAAAAAAACCAGGATTACCGATAGAGAAGATGGAGAAGGAGGACTGTTATAATGTTTTTTGATTCGGATTTAAGGATAGTAGAGATCGCAGTGCTCACCATCTTAACTTATGTTATTGTGGTGATAGCTCTGCGTATTAGTGGAAAAAGAACGATTGCGGATTATACCGCTTTTGACTGGATAGTGAGTATTACAGTCGGATCCATCGCCGCTTCCACAATCATTATTGAAGATGTCAGCTTAAGTGAAGGGATAATTTCCATCATAGTCCTGTTTGTCTTACAGACAATCATGGCCTTTTTCTCAGTAAAGAGTCGACAATTTCGCAAACACGTAGAAGGAGGACCTACGCTGCTATATTATAAAGGTCATTATCTTGAAGATACCATGATAAAAACCCGGGTGACTAAATCGGATATTCTTCAAAGTATACGTCTAAAAGCGAATAAGAGCCCGGATCAAGTGCAAGCAGTCATATTAGAGAAAAATGGTAGGATATCCGTGATTGATAAAATTACAAAAGAAGGAGAGATAACCCTTTTTCAAGAATTGGGGATTGAAATGCCTAAAGGATTGAATATTAATGAATGACCTAAAGGAGGTTAAGGATGAATATCAACATGGGGCTGAACCAATACGTTGACAAGGTCGCTAGCAAAGAAAGAACACCGGGTGGTGGGAGCGTGGCAGCTATTCTCGGTAGCCTTGGCTGTTCTCTCGCATCGATGGTGGCGAACCTTACCTTTGAAAAAGACTTATACAAGGCTTTGGGGGTGCATCAAAAAGAGGCTTTTTCCCAAAGTTTTGAAGAGCTGCAGCAACTGATAAAAAAGCTGAATCAATTAGCTGAAGAAGACACCTGTGTTTTTGATGAAGTATTAAAGGCAATGAGTCTTCCGAAAAATACGAAGCAGGAAAAATATGAACAAAAAAAAGCTATAGAAAAGGCAACCCAACTTGCATTGCAGACACCTTTAAATACAGCAAAAGTTGCATTGGAAGCGCTGGAATTACAAAGCATTTTTGTTAAATGGGGCAACCCTGATACGATGTCGGATATGGGCGTTGGAATCTGGAGTGTATATGCCGCTTTAGAAGGGGCATTAATTACGGTGAAAATCAACTTGTATAATCTTTCCGATGAAGTATATAAGAACAAAGTACTTAAGGAATGTGAAAAAATTATGATCAGGGGAAGAAAATTACGGGATCAACATCTAGATGAGGTCTATAAGAAGTTGGATAATTAGGAGGAGAAATGATGCTGTTTGTAATTGATGTGCAGAATGATTTTATAGATCAAGATCAAGGAAGGATGGCAGTTAAAGGGGCTGACCGATTAATTAAGCCGATTAAAGAAAAAATAAGGGCCTATCGGGGAAGAGGAGATCTCATTGTTTTTACAAAGGATTCACATATAGAAGTTTACCGGGATGAAAAAAGAAAGGGGATGGAAAACAAAATTATTTGGGGACATGATATTGTTGAAGCATTGCGAAAGGATTTTCAGGAGTGTGAAAGTTTCGAGAAAAAATATCATGGTATCCATCCAGAAGACCTGATTTCCTTTAAGCGAAAATATAGTCAGAAAAAGAAATATTTGAAGACCATAGAGTTTGTGGGGATCGAAACCCATAAATGTGTGCTTTCCAACGCCGTATTGATACAAAACTTGTTTGAGGACTCCGATATTTTTATCGATGAGAATTATGTTATGAGCTCTGATAATGATCTGCACGTTCAGGCATTGAATATAATGGAAAATCTTAATATGAAAGTGAGGAGAAGAACCCAGTGAATAGATCTGTAGATTACAAAAAACTGACGGAAGACTTAATCCTATGGTACCCCAAAATGCTTTCAGAAACAGGAGGAAAGTCGATTGTTTTAGGGGTATCCGGAGGGAAAGATAGTTCGGTAGCCGCAGCTTTAAGTGTGAAAGCGCTAGGAAAAGATAAGGTCTATGGAATCATTATGCCCGATGAGGTACAATCAGATATTGTTTACGCAACGGGAATTTGTGAGCATCTGGACATTTCCTATAAGATCGTGAATATTGGAAGGATGACGAAAGCTTTTATCGAACAGTTAAAAGAAATATCTTTTTTGGATGATCCCGATCTTAGTCCGCAAACAAGAATTAATTTGCCTGCCAGAGTTCGTATGACGACTCTATATGCGATTGCCCAGAGTATTAAAGGAGCGAGAGTATTAAATACCTCTAATTTATCCGAAGACTGGGTAGGCTATGGAACACTCTATGGAGATTTAACCGGTGCTTTTTCACCTTTAGGGGATCTTACTTCCGAAGAAGTCATTGAAGTTGGAAGACAATTGGATGTGCCCGAAAAATATTTGGTTAAGCCGCCTTCAGACGGTCTTACAGGTATTACGGATGAAGAAAATCTCGGGTTCAGTTATGCGACCTTGAATCGCTATATTCGTACCGGAGAAATTGATGATATGCGGGCAAAGGAAAGGATTGATGGACTATACCATAAGAATCGGTTTAAATTTAAACCGATTCCCCGATTTCCTTCAGAATTACCAATTGTAGCTAATGATAATTTTTAATAAATATTGAAATTATCTCCAGAGTTTTGTGTTCTTTTAAAGTTTTCGGGTATATAAACAGCAAACGGTCTTTCGCTGTTTAGAAAGAAACCAGAGAGAGTAAAAACTTGGAAAGGAGGATTATCATGGCAGAAGTGTCTATTTATCATGTGCTTCCCCAGGGAGATGAGTGGGTAGTAAAAAAAGAGAAATCCGAAAGAGCGTCAGCCAAGTTCGATACAAAAAAAGAAGCGGTGGATAAAGCTCGGGAGTTAGGAAAAGACCCAAAAACCACCGTCGTAATCCATCGAAAAGATGGAACTATAGAAGATGTTATCAATCCGCAGGAGTAATTAGAAAAAAACGATGGAGGGTGATGAATTGATGGATATTTTTCAAAAAATAGAAAAAGAACATAAGGATGTTCAGGAATGGTGTGACAGTATCTTAGAAACCTCACCAAAGGATGTGGAAACCAGGGAAGATTATTTTAAGAGGATCTACACCACGTACACAGCCCATAAAAAAGCGGAAGAAGAGGTATTAAATCCTTTTCTGAGAGAGAAAAAAGAGACCAGCCAGTTTGCTGTTCTCATTAATGAAGATCATAATGTGATTGATTTTTTAATGGAGCAGTTGCGGGATTTACCGGTGGATAGTGAAAACTGGATAGTAAAATTCTCTATCATGCGGGATCAGCTGCAACGTCATTTTGATAATGAACTGGGGTCCATTGCATCACAATCACGGCAAGCTTTTCAAAACGACCGGCTAGCAAATTTAATTGAGCAGTTTGAAAGAAATATGAATGATCGAAAGAAAAACTTAGAGAATACCTATACAAAAAGATAGCAATTTCTCTTTATACAGTAATAGCTAAAACCCTTGTGATCCAAATATCACAAGGGTTTTTAGATTGTATTGAGGATTTCGAAGAGGTTAACCCTCCCTATCAAATTCATCTGCCTGTTTTTTTGCCTCGGATTCACTCATTCCATAACGTTCTTTCAATTTGCCTACTAGACGATCCTTATCACCTTCAATTTGTTTCAGATCGTCGTCCGTGAGTTTACCCCATTTCTTCTTCATCGTTCCTTTTATCTGATCCCATTTGCCTTCCCATTTTTTATCAGCCATATGCTCACCTCCTTATCACATTGTCTGTTATTTATACATTATTTTAACAAATACCCGTTTAAACGGAGACAAAACAAAAAAAGGCAAAATTTACATAAAAGTATGGGTATTTCTATGTAATGAAAAATTAATAAGTATTTACCAATAATCTGAATAATTCATTTGGATTAGGGTATGTTCGAATTTACAAGGAGCTTAAAATTTGACTGGAATTTCAGTTTGCTTTTTAAACAGAAGCCCCTTTATTATAAATAATATGATAATCGGAGGAGATTTTAAATGTTTGGTTTAACAGAAATTTTTTATCTTATCCTGTCCGCATTCATTATTCTCCCCGTGGTAATTTTTATGAGGGAACTAGGATATATTATTGCGGGTTCTGTAGTAGGAGCAGAAAATCCCCGCATTACCATAGGTTCCGGACCACGATTATTCAAAATTGGTATAATAGATGTAAGAAAACATTACCATTTATTAAGCTGGTTTTCTTATGATGAATTAAGAATTAAAAGCAAGCCTGCTTATATTCTTTTATACGCCAGTCCGATTTTAATAAATATTTTCATGGGATTGTTAATCAACTTTTTAATAGCCAATGGTTTTATTGAAAGCTATCCACAATTTTGGGATCGATTATTATTCTATCTGTTCTACTATGTTCTTTTAGATTCGATCCCGATGGAGATGGCTTATGGAAGACCGAATAACGGAATGCTGATTTATGAAATTATTCGTTATGGGAAACGTGTAGATCCAAATAATGAGGCTTTTATTCCTAAGACTGTTGATGTGGAAGATGAATATCAAAAATCTATGGAAAAGCTTCATAAAAAATAAATGACTTTAAATATTTTTGGGGTAATAGATTATTAGAAATGATTAATAAAGAAGGGAGTGATAAATGAGTATATTCTACAGCATACTTTCATCTAATGGAAAAATCAAATAAACCATGGAGGGTGATAATGTGATGGATGTTTTTCAAGAGATTAAAAAGGAGCATGAGGATTTCAGAAAATGGAGTGACAAAATTTCCGAAACTACGGATCGGGCAGTTAAGACTCGAGAAGAATATTTTAAGCGGTTGTATGTCAATTTAACGGCACATCATAAAGCGGAAGAGGACGTGATTAATCCGGTATTACGAGAAAGAAAAGAAACCAAGGGATTTGCCATAGAAATTGATGAAGAACACCATGTAATCGATTTTTTAATGCAAGAACTTCGGGATTTACCGGTAGATAAGGAAAACTGGTTA
>JBEPWR010000013.1:0-14537 GCA_041642335.1 Eubacteriales bacterium | reverse complement strand
AGGTGATTTCGATGTTGTCCAGTACTTCAAAGTCCTGGTTTTTTCGAATCTGCTGCACTTTGGAGACAAATTCCCTCGCATAGCCTTCATCGATCAGCTCCTGGGTTAAGGTGGTGTCCAGGATCACAAATTTGGTCCCGTCCATCTCTACGGTAAAGCCTTCCTTGGCGGAGATGGTAATCATCAGGTCCTCTTCCGACAGGGTAACCGCTTCCCCGTCGATTTCCACCTTCAGGAATCCTTCGCTTTTCACCTGTTCTACAGCTTTGTCCGCATCCAGGGCATTCAAGGCCTTTGGCAGGGCTTTGATTTTTCCGCCGAGCTTCGGTCCCGCCACTTTAAAGTTGGGCTTTAAGCTGAAGTTCATATACTCATTCAGGTTCTCGGTAAACTCCACCTCTTTGATGTTTAACTCTTCTTTTAACAGTGGGGTTAAGCCGTTGATCAGGTCTTTTTTCCGTCCGTCCACAATGATTTTATTTAAGGGTTGCCGTACCTTTAATTTGGATTTCTCTCTTGTGGCCCGTCCAAGACCAACGAGGTCCCGTACCAGGTCCATCGGCTCTTCCACTTCTTTTTGCACCAGACTGGTATCCATTTCCGGATAGTCCGCAAGATGCACCGATTCTTCACCGGTCAGGCTCTGATACAGCTCGTCCGCCATAAAGGGTGCGAAAGGAGCCATCAGTCTTGCCACACCGTTCAGGATTTCATAGGTGGTGTTGTATACCGCATTTTTATCATCGGTCAGCTCCGATGCCCAGAAACGTCTTCTTGCCCGACGAATATACCAGTTTGAAAGATCTTCGTTGACAAACTCCTGGATTTTTCGAACGGTTTTTGTTAGATCGAAGACCTTAAGGTCCTGATCCACTTCTCCGATCAGGTTATTGTATTTCGATAAGATCCATTGATCGAGCTCCGGTCGGTCCTTGTATTCCACGAAAAATTCTTTCGGATTGACGCCGTCGGTATTGGCATAGAGCGTAAAGAAGTTGTAGACGTTCTCTAAGGTTCCGAAAAACTTGCTCTTTACTTCCTTTAACCCTTCAATATCAAACTTGGTAGGCGTCCAGGCCGGGGATACAAATAGTAAATACCACCGCAGCGCATCGGCTCCATATTTATCGAACAGCGAAAAGGGATCTACCGTATTGCCTTTGGATTTCGACATTTTCTTTCCGTCTTTATCGAGAATCAGATCGTTTACCAACACATTCTTATAGGGGGATACTCCCTTTACAAAGCTGGAAATTGCAAGAAGCGAGTAGAACCATCCTCTGGTCTGGTCAATCCCTTCACAGATAAAGTCCGCCGGGAATAAGTCATCAAAATTCTCTTTGTTCTCAAAAGGATAGTGGTGCTGGGCAAAAGGCATGGATCCGCTGTCAAACCAGCAGTCAATAACCTCTTCCACCCGGTTCATGGTTCCGCCGCACTGCTCACACTTCAGATGCACATCATCCACATAAGGACGGTGCAGTTCCACGTCTTCAGTAAGATCTTCGATCGCTTTTTCCTTCAGTTCCGCCTGGGATCCGATGGAGGTTTTATGCCCGCATTCACAGGTCCAGATATTTAGCGGCGTTCCCCAATACCGGTTTCTGGAAATGGCCCAGTCGTTCAGGTTTTCCAGCCAGTTTCCGAATCGTTTTTCTCCCACATAATCGGGATACCAGTTCACACTGTTGTTGTTCTCAATCAACCGGTCCTTGATTCTGGTCATTTCAATATACCAGCTGGGCTTTCCGTAATAAAGGAGCGGAGTGGAGCATCGCCAGCAGTGGGGATAGTTATGGACCTGTTTTTCTTTTTTGAACAGTTTTCCTTCTCCATGAAGCCATTTGATGATATCCACATCCACGGTCTCTTCCATTACAAAACGGCCTTTCCACGGTGTTTCGGTATACTCTCCCTTTTCGTCTACGGGCTGCAGTACCGGAAGTCCGTATTTCTGTCCGACCTGATAGTCATCTTCTCCAAATGCCGGAGCGATGTGTACAATACCGGTACCGTCATCGGTGGTGACAAAGTCCGCTACGGTTACGAAAAACGCTTTTTTATCCGGCTTGACAAAGGGCATTAACTGCTCATATTCCATATATTCCATATCTTTTCCTTGTAAGCTGTCCAGCACTTCAAACTCTTCTCCCACGACTTTTTTCGCCAGGGTCTTTTCCACATAGTACACTTCATCATTGGCCTTAACTTTTAAGTACGTATGCTCGGGATGTACTGCCAGGGCAACGTTGGAGGCTAAGGTCCAGGGGGTTGTGGTCCAGACGAGAAAATACTCGTCATGATCTTTTCGCTTGAATTTCGCGGTGATGGTGTTGGATTTGATTTCCTTATACCCCTGGGATACTTCGTGGGATGCCAGACCGGTTCCACATCGAGGGCAGTAGGGAAGAATTTTATGGCCTTCATAAATGAAGTCCTCTTTAAAGAATTTATCCAGAATCCACCATACGGATTCAATATAATCATTGTTTAAGGTGATGTAGGGATTATCCAAATCAATAGAATACCCCATTTTTTCTGTCATATCCCGCCACTGCTTTTCATAGGTAAATACCGAATGGCGACACTGATCATTGAACTTTTCCAGTCCGTATTCCTCAATTTCCTGCTTGTTGGTCAGTCCCAGTTGTTTTTCCACTTCGATTTCCACCGGCAGACCATGGGTATCCCATCCGGCTTTTCGCTTGACCTGGTAGCCTTTCATCGTACGGTGACGACATACCGAGTCCTTCAGGGTTCTGGAAATCACGTGATGAATTCCCGGTTTCCCGTTGGCGGTGGGAGGCCCTTCATAGAAAACAAAAGGGGTTTTCCCTTCCCGATTTTCAATGCTTTTGTCCAGAATTTTGTTGGAATTCCAAAAATCCGTTACTTTTTGCTCTCTTTCGGCAACCGGCTCTTTCGGTAAAGCTTTAAAGGTTTTCACATTGCATCATCCTTTCCTATCATCATTTTATTTAAGAACTTCCCCCCGGGAATCCCACTTACCACTAAGGATCCTAATAAAAAAAGTCCCTAAGAAATAAATCTTAGGGACGATGGATTCGCGGTACCACCCTGATTATAGACTTTCCGCAGGCAAACAAAAATTGACCGCAGGCATCTATCTCTTGGGGAATGTAACGTATTCGAAACGGGTTCTCTTACTCTCTTTTCCGGTTGGGAGTTTGCAGCTTTCCAATGCCGGTAAAGTTTTCTAAGAAACGGCTCGGGGATGATCTTCGTTTAATCCTTTGCCGCAACCTCTCAGCTAATGGTTGCTTCTCTGTAAACAAATAAACCAAACTACTCTTCCCGTCCACACTTTTACTTATTCTTAAGTTTAATCTATTGTACACAATAAGAGACTCTTCTGTCAAGAAAAGAACTTAGGATTTCACCTCAATCATCATTAAGGCCACATCATCTTCAAAATCCCCGTCTTCAAACTTTCCGAAGCTTTGAATCATCGCTTTCATAAAGTCCTCCTTATGGGCGGGAATTAAGTCCTTATGTTTTCGCATTTCTTTGAAAACCGTATCATAGCTGTTGGAGCTTCCCCCCTCATCCATTTTTGTTTCATATAGCCCGTCGGTATAAGCAATAATATGATCCCCGGAGAATATGGGGGTGACCACATCTTCGTAATCCGTATCTTCAAAAACACCGATCAGAAAACCGTTTTGTTCCAGACGCTCCACATCCTCGGATCGGCTGCGGTAAAGTCCGGAATAGGGATGTCCGGCATTTGCATAAGTCAATTGGTCCTTTTCTATGAGTCCCACAAATGCGGAAAAGCACAGATGTCGATTATCACTCATCATATGGTAAAAGGTATGATTGATTTGCTCTAAGACCGCTTTCGGGGTTTCGCTCTCCTGAATTACATGATTAAAAATGACCTTGACCATGGAGGAAACCATTGCTGCCGCGACCCCATGACCGGTTACGTCCGCAATCATAAACCATACCTTGTCTCCGATCTCAACGCAGTCGTGAAAGTCTCCACCAATCTGACTGGAGGGAATGTATTTACTGGCTACCCTTACCCGATCTAATTCCTGCTTTCCTGTAATCAGCGCCTTTTGCAGGACACTGGCAATTTTCATCTCCTGCATCATTTTATGATTGATAGAAATCAGTTCTTTTTTCTGCTCATAAAATTTCAGCGCGTTCCGTACCTTTAAGGGAATAATCACCTTCATTTGATCCGGCGTGATGGGTTTGGTGAAATAATCAATCGCCCCGAGGGTTAAGGTTTCTTTGATGCTGGCCATATCATCCACAGCGGAGTTCACAATCACCGGAATATCCTTTAGCCCTTCTTTTGCCTTAATCTCCCGGAGTACTTCATAGCCGTCTTTTCCCGGCATCATTAAATCCAGAATGATCAGATCAATTTCTTTTTTTTCAAGCATCTCCAAGGCTTCGAATCCGTCTTCCGATTCATAAAAAGTAACCTCTTCCACACTGTTTTTCAATACTTTCTTCATCAGTTTTCGATTAACCGGCATATCATCGACAATTAAAACATTATAATGCATGATTCGCCCCCTCATCCTCATTTCTTACAGATATGTTATAAGTTTTATATTTCATATTTTAAATTGTACCATAAATTCACGAATATTTCCGTTGGAATTTTATTGAAATCTTTTCGGATGATATTTTAATCTGAAATATCCATATAAAAAAACCCCTGATTACAGGGGTTTTTCATTGAGGAGCTACCGAAAGAGTAGCCAGGCGATACTGAAGAATATCAATAGGATCAGAAGCAGAAGGGGAATGGCGTACATTCCGAAGGCAATCATTAATGCTAAAAAATCGCCTTTTTCCAATTCCACATCCTTTTTATCTTCATCAAGCTCTTTTTTTTCAAGGGCTTTTTTCTTACCTTTTTTCGGGAAATTCTGCTCATCATCTTTTGAAAAGGGATTTCGATTAAACATTTAGATCTCTCCTGCAAAGTGACAAGCTACAAAATGATCCGTTTCAAGTTCCCGGAGCTGCGGGATCTCTTCCTTGCAGATCTCCTGCATGTACGGGCACCGTGTATGGAACTTGCAGCCGGGAGGCGTATTAATATTACTTGGGATCTCCCCTTTGATGGCTTCCATCTTTTTAATCTTTCTTGGATCCGGCTCCGGAATTGCAGCGAGCAGAGCTTTTGTATAAGGGTGCAGCGGATTCTTATAGATATCCTCTTTATCGGATAGTTCTACTAAGGAACCTAGATACATAACCCCGATACGGTCACTGATATGCTTTACTACACTCAAGTCATGGGAAATAAATAGATAAGAAAGTCCAAACTCGTCCTTTAAACTATTCATCATATTCAAAACCTGGGACTGTACCGATACATCCAGTGCGGATACCGGCTCATCGGCAACAATAAAATCCGGGTTAAGGGCCAGAGCCCGGGCTACCCCAATTCGTTGCCGCTGTCCACCAGAAAACTGGTGAGGGTAACGATTCACATGGTAGGAAGCAAGACCACACTTTTCTATAATCTCTACAACCCGGTCTTCATACTCCTGACCCTTTTTAACCAGCTTATGGGTTAACAGGGCCTCCCCTACAATGGAGTTTACATTCATTCGCGGATTTAACGAACTGTATGGATCCTGGAAAATCAACTGCATCTGCTGACGCAAATACTTCAGCTTTTGGCTGCTTAGATGGGAAATATCATCCCCTTTGAAAATAATTTCCCCGCCGGTTGGTTCATAAAGTCGTACGATGGTTCTTCCCAGTGTGGATTTTCCACAACCGGATTCCCCTACCAACCCTAAGGTTTCTCCTTTGTACATGGTAAAAGAAACATCATCCACGGCTTTTACTTGAAGGGGTTTTTTAAATAGTCCGGCATTGACCGGAAAATACTTTTTGACGTTTTTCACTTCTAAGATCGGTTCTCGGTTTTTCATCGCCTCTCGCATATTCTATTCTTCCCCCTCTTCTGCATACAAGTAACAGGCTACTGTATGATTTTCATTGATTTTGTATGTTTCCGGATGCTTGTGTTTGCATATTTCCATGGATTTATCACACCGCGGTTCGAAGTAGCATCCTTTCGGAAGATCAAAAGGACTTGGTACCGTTCCCTCAATGGTGTTGAGCTCTTCCCGGGTTTCATCCAGTCTCGGGATGGATTTCAGCAAACCGATCGTATACGGATGTTTCGGATCTCCATAGATTTCCTCTACCGGAGCCGATTCCACAATTTTACCGGAATACATTACCAGCACATGATCCGCCATTTGGGCCACAACCCCTAAATCATGGGTGATCATCATTATCGCCGTATTCGTTTCCGTTTTCAGTCGGTTCATCAGTGCAAGAATTTGCGCCTGAATGGTTACGTCCAGGGCAGTTGTCGGCTCATCGGCAATCAACAGTTTCGGATTACAGGCCAGGGCCATGGCAATCATTACCCGCTGTCGCATACCACCGGACAGTTGGTGAGGATAATCATCAATCACCTTTTCCGCTCTGGGAATACCGACCAGCTGCAACATCTCTATACCTACATTTTTCGCTTCTTTCCTTGACAGGTTCCGGTGAAGAATTAAGGCCTCACCAATTTGGTCTCCTACTCTAAATACGGGGTTTAACGAGGTCATCGGCTCCTGGAAAATCATCGATATTTCATTTCCCCGGATTTCACGGATTCGACTATCCGCCGCTCCGACCAGTTCCTCTCCCATAAATTTCACCGAGCCGTCTACAATCTTCCCGGGTTTTTCAATTAAATTTAAGATACTCATGGCAGTAATGCTTTTTCCGCATCCCGACTCCCCTACAACACCCAGGGTTTTTCCTTCGTAGATGCTAAAGCTGTTGCCGTCTACTGCCCGTACCACACCTTTTTCGGTAAAGAAATGAGTTGTCAGATTTTCTACTTTTAATATCTCTTTCATATCTACACCTACCTAATCTCTTTTGGGTCGAAAGCGTCTCGAAGCCCTTCACCTAATAAATTTACACTTACTACTGTCAGCATAATCATCATACCCGGTGGAATCCAGATCCATGGGTAATTCTGGAACACTGTGGAGTTTCTGGCGGTCTGGATCATATTACCCCAGCTTGGCATTGGGGGCGAAACACCCAGTCCCAAGAAGGATAGACCGGCTTCCAGAAGGATCGCTCCACCCATTCCAAGGGTTGCACTTACAATAATATACGCCAATACATTCGGTAATAAATGACGCACGATTCTTGATGAGTCCGATATCCCGAGGATTTCCGTCGCCTGCATAAATTCCTGCTCCCGAAGGGAAAGTATCTGTCCACGAACCACACGGGAAAGACCCGGCCAGCTGAGAACCCCGACCACAAGTACTACCACAAGCATCGTCTGATCCGATGGAACCCAGCGCATGGCTGCGGATACCACCATCATCATCGGCAAGAACGGGATGGACTGCACAATCTCTGCAAAACGCATGAGGAATCCATCAATTTTTCCACCATAGTATCCTGAAATTCCTCCGACTAAGGTTCCAAGAGTTACGGTTAGGAAGGCGGATAATATTCCTACCAACATCGAAATACGACCCCCATAGAACAATCGGAACATAACGTCTCGACCTTGACGGTCCGTACCGAGAAGGTTCTCACTTGATGGAGGTGCTTCGGCGTTTGCCAATTCAAAACCATGAGCTCTAAGGTCCACAAACACGGTTTCCCGAATTAGTTCGCCAGTGGAGACACCTTCCATACCGCTCCATAAATTAAAGGTATAAATCATCGGTACAATGATTACTGCAAGAACGATCAGGACAAAACTTACCCCACCGACTACAGCGATTTTATTTTTTTTGAATCGATTCCACGCAATCTTCCAGGGACCTTCCGGCTTCAAGCGGGGAGCGTTTACCATTTCTTCTACATTTGCTTCAGACATAATTTCCCTCCTCCTACTTTACTCGTACTCTGGGATCTGCAAAACCGTATGAGATATCGGCTAAAAGATTTCCGACGACTCGAAGGAGTGCATAAAAAACCAGAGTTGCCATTACTAAAGATTGATCCTGACTGGTAATGCCGTTTAACAATACTCTTCCGATTCCGGGCCATAAAAACACGGTCTCCAGTAAAATCGCTCCACCGAATAAACGGGGAACCCACATGCCAAGTATCGTAATTAACGGCAATAAAGCATTTCTAAAGGCGTGTTTGTAAATTACCACCTTTTCCTTTAGTCCTTTCGATCGTGCGGTTCGAATATAGTCCTGGTTAATAACCTCGATCACAGCGTTTCTTGTGTACCGGGTTAAGGTTGCTAAACTTGTCATAGTTAGTACCGTAACGGGTAAAATCATGTGTTTTCCGACATCAACAATTTGCTGCCATAAACTATCATAACCCCGTACTGCCATGATCGCAGTACTCATCCCGTTTAACGGAAGCCACTCAATATTCCTTGCAAAGACAAAGATTAAGATCAAGGCAAAGAAGAATGTCGGCATCGATACTCCCGCCAGGGAAAATACCGTAAAGAAGTTGTCAAATAAGCCATATTTTTTCACCGCGGATTTTATTCCTACGGGTATGGCAATAAGTAAGGCAAAGATTAATGCAAAGATATTTAGTAAGAAAGAATTCCAAATAAACTCGAAAATCACATCACTGACCTCTGCATTATAAATATTGGTTCTTCCCAGGTCTCCAGTAAATACTCGGCCTAGCCATTTAAAATACTGAATTGGAAGCGGATCATTAAATCCAAGCTCCTCACGAAGTTGTTCCTGTCTTTCAGGAGATACTTCAGAGCCCACTCCTAAATAGGCCTGGACCGGATCTCCCGGCATTAAGTCCAGTACAAAAAATATCAACAATGAAATAACCAGCAAGGTTGGTATTAATTGTATCAGCCTTTTGATTACGAATCTTAGCATACCCTTCACTCCTCAATATGTCGTCTAGTAATATTTCAAATTATCAAAAAACTCTCCATTCTGACATCGAAGGCAACCCTACAAGATTCGTAGAATTGCCTTTCAATGTAGTTTTCCAGGTCTTAAAGTCACTCAACTTTAGGACCTTATTTAATTTTTTTCTTAATTGTTTTTGTCAAACGGTTTCTTTTACTCTTCGATTCTTGCGTCCTTCATTGCTTCTACCCAGTTGTAAATACCGTGAGTTTCAAAGTCTACAATTTTTTCATCATAGAAATCGAAATAGGTGTTGGCATATACTGGCATGAATACCGCATCTTCAGTTACAATTTCACCAATTTCCTGGTATGCAGGAATGGCTTCTTCCTGATCCATAATTCTTTCAGCATCGTCGATCATTTGGTCCAGCTCTGGATTAGAGTATCTGGAAGTATTGTCTCGTCCGGATCCGATGTGTCGAGAGTGGAAATTGTTCTCTACTGTACCATGAGGATCATAGCTTGTAATAGAAGTTGCCAGGAAGAACATACTCCATTCTTCTACGTTCGCATCAGAGTCATAGATTACAGTATCAAGAATTGAGTTAAACTCTTGCTGTGCAATGTTTAATTCCATTCCAAGACCATCGCCCCAGTCTCTTTCCCACATTGGGACTAGAGTTTCAAGGATATCATGCTCAGGCATGGTTAATACGTTAAGGGTTAAGGTTTCCCCGTCTTTTTCCCGAATGCCGTCGTCATTAAGTTCCCATCCGGCTTCGTCAAGTACTTGACCAGCCATATCTAAATCAAAGTCATAAGAAGGAATGGATTCAACCCACTCATCGGTTACTGCCCAAGATTCTTGAGAATATGGATGATACTGAGTGTCTGCGTATCCTTCAAAGTACTCGTCTACGAACTCTTCTAAGTTAAATCCATAGTAAAGTGCCTGTCGTACTGCTGCTTCAGAGGTCGGACCATGTTCGTTATTGGTCTTTACATATCCGTAACCACTTCGTGGGTAGCTGTTTAAGTTAATGTTTTCTGCATCTTCAGCATCCCGGATGTTATCAGGGTCAATTTGACCGGCTAATAAGTCTACGGAACCGGTTAATAAGTCGTCCATCTCAGTTGTCATTTCAGTCGCTTGCAGTAAAATTTCTGCTATCATGAACTGATCGTCATACATATAGTCCATGTTTCTTTCAAGGTATACATACTCTTCAGGAGCGAAGTCTACCATTGTGTATGCTCCGGAACCAAGTGGTGTCGCACTGTTGTCTTGAGCTCCTTCAGTGTCACCAAAGCTTACATTCTCTCCATAGTAATGCTCTGGCATAATGTGCATGGTTGTGTTTAATACATTGGTTCGAAGTGGCTCTGCAAAAGTAAATACTACAGTGTAGTCATCTTCTGCCACAACTCCAGGGAATTCTTCAGTATCGCCGGCGTTGTACTCTTCAAAACCTGCTAATCCACTTGCTACACTACTGTATCGTCCGGTGTAGGATGAATCAGATAATAATTTGTACGTCCATACTACGTCGTGAGCGGTTACAGGCTCTCCATCAGTGAAGGTATTATCTTCATTCATGTAGAAAGTAACTTGAGAACCGTCATCATTTAATTCCCAATCATCAGCGGCGTCCATTACCCAGTTACCGTCGATATCTCTTGTCATAAGAGTTTGGAAAGTTAAATCCACAACATAACCGTCATAGGATGAAGAATAATAAGCCGGGTTAAAGTTACCGGAAATTTCAGTTACTCCTACGGTTAAGGTTCCACCAACTTCATGAGCGCCTTCATCTTCACCTTCGTCTTCGCCTTCATCTTCACCTTCGTCTTCGCCGTTCTCGTCTCCTACTGCTTCGTCGCCATTATCGCCATCATCCGGATCTTCGTCTGTTCCCCCGCAAGCTGCAAGGAACATACTCATCACCATCAGCAAGGCCAATAGCAAAATTAACTTTTTCTTCATTCATACTCCTCCTTTAAAAAAGTTTTTTGAACAAATATTTTATCGAGTAAAATATTTAAACACATTATATAATCATTTAAATTTTCTGTCAATAATTTTTCAGGTCTTTCGGAACCCTTAATAACTGGGTTTTCGGTGAGCTTACCTTTTTTCAACACGTATAAAGATCTCTGTTCATAAAAAAAAATTTTTCTTTTTTAACCTTTCAAATCATTTGTAATTGATTTGCAAAAGAATTCCCAGGAATATTCCCTTTCTTTTGTCAGGTATTTTCAAAATATATTAACATCTATTTTATTATACATATATATTTTTTTATATGGTGCAAATTTCCTAAAAGATCTTTTGTTTTTTTTCCTTTTATGGTATATTTAGAACCAAGCATGCGGAATATTTTCATATTTCTGAATAGTTTCCGCGGATGCTGAAAAAAATCATAGTTCCACTTATGATTCGTAAAGGAGGGATGCTGAGTTAATTTTAATTGCAGGAGTGCACTTTTATGATCCATAGGCTTTACAAAAATCTTTCTTTATAAGGAGGCTGTAAATTTGGACGCAATTATTAATTTTAGTAACTGGCTAGGCGGTATTGTTTGGGGTCCCCCGTTCTTAATTCTGCTCTTTGGTACAGGTTTATATTTGACATTTCGTATCGGATTTTTTCAGTTTACCCATCTTGGACATGCCTGGAAGTACACTTTCGGGGCGATGTTTTCGAAGACCAAGGATGAAGATGAACCGGAGGAAGGCGGAGCCATTACTTCCTTCCAATCCGTAAGTTCCGCCATGGCGGCAACTATCGGTGTTGGTAATATTGCCGGTGTTGCAACCGCAATTTATCTCGGAGGTCCGGGAGCGGTATTCTGGATGTGGCTTTCCGCTTTAGTCGGTATGGCTACCAAATTCGGGGAAGCTTCCCTCGGAGTTAAGTTTCGAAATACCAACCCTGACGGATCCTTTTCCGGTGGTGTTATGCAGTATATCGAAAACGGACTGGGTTCCGGTTGGAAATGGTTAAGTATTTTATACGCCATCTTTGCCGGACTTGCCGCCCTTGGTATCGGTAATATGGTTCAGTCCAACACGGTTGCCACCGCCATGGTGGAGTTTGGAATTGAGCCGTGGATTACCGGAATCGTAGTGGTTGTTCTTGTTGGACTGGTTACGCTCGGTGGAATTGAGCGAATTGCTCAGACCGCAGAAAAAGTGGTTCCAACCATGGCAGTCATCTATATTGTCGGTTCCATTATTATTTTAGTACTTAACGTTACAGCAATTCCCGGAGCCTTTAGAGATATTTTCTACTATGCTTTCAATCCTTATGCTGCCGGAGCCGGCGGTGCCGGTGTTGCCGTAGCGGCTACCATTCGATTTGGTGTCGCCCGTGGAGTATTCTCCAACGAAGCCGGTCTTGGTGCCGCTTCCATCGTTCATGCCCAGGCAAAGAACAGTCCTTCCCGACAAGGTATGTGGGGAATTTGGGAAGTTTTTATTGATACCATTATTGTATGTTCCATGACGTCACTTGTTATTTTAACTACCGGCGCTTTGGGTACCGGCGAAACCGGTGCAGACTTAACCACAGCCGCCTTTAACCGTGGACTTCCCGGCCCCGGAGGATACATTATCTTAATTTCCATTGTATTCTTCGCCTATACAACCATGATTACCTGGAACTTCTATGGAGAGAAGAGTTGGGAATACATCTTCGGACGTAACATTGTGGTTCCTTATAGACTGGTATTCCTAGGATTCCTATTTGTCGGAGCCATCGGTGGTCTTGAAGTAATCTGGGGCGTTGCCGATACCTTAAACGGTCTGATGATCGCACCGAACTTAGTGGGACTCCTCTTACTGGGTGGAGTACTTGCTAAAGAGAAGAACAAGTATATGGAAAAATACGATCTGAAGAAAAAGTAGAATGCAGGATGTACAAAAATAGGTAGCAATAGATAAAAAAGAATCGTTAGATTAGAAAAGAGGCTTCGAAATCGAAGCCTCTTTTTATTTCTCCATTTTTTGTTTTTTCCACGGCCCTTTTATGCTTCTTCGTTTTTTCTGTAGCCGATCCATAGGAGAATCAGTCCGAATCCCAGGCTCCAAAGTAGGGCAGTGTAAAAGGCGGCTTTATCCCCTAAGTAACTGTACTCCACGGCTTTCATATAGATCCCCTGGGGGAAGACCCAGGCGATCTGTTGCATCGCTGCAGGGAACACTTCAATAGACCATAAGGCTCCGGAAATCATGGAAGTAATCAGTACCCCGAGAGGCAGTCCCACGACTAAATGATCCTTTCCGATCCTTATTTTGCTCAGCACCGCCCATACGCCGATTAACAATCCCTGAATAGTACCTGTCAGCAGAATTTGATGGAACAGCCCGCCTCTTAGGCCTTTTCCCTGAAACAGGTATATGCTTACAAAAAAAATACCAAGATGCACTGTTAAATACAGATAATCCCCAATAAATTTACCGATATAGAGTCGTTTTTTCCCGATGACCAGTCGCTGCCGGCGGTTGATTCCCGAAGTCTCCTCCTCCTGCCTTTGGTAAAAGATTCGGAGGGAGAACAGGGTGAGATAAATCATGATCAAGCCATGGGGGCCGGTCATAAGACCCACCGCATTGGAAGTCCCAGGGGATTCCAGCGGCTCATCTTCCCGGCCTTCAGCGACCACCTCTTCCATCGATAAGGTCATTAGCGGCTCCGGCTCCCAGTAGGACTCAGACTTATTAAAGGCCTCCTGCCATAACCGGTTTTCATCTATAGGATTTCCGTCGGCTTTTGCTTCGGATACAATAATATTTGCGGCCCGGGCACTGCTTAAAATCCGGATGACTCGGGAGATAATAATCTCTCCTACCGCATTTCCCCCCTGGGCCATCGTCGTGGTGTAGGATCCCAGTTCCGGAATCCGGTCCCTTGTAATATCCGCTCCAAAGCCCTCTGGGATCCGATAAACCCCTTCCACCTGATTTTTCTTTAAGGCCTCCAGGCCCCCTTCCAAATCATTTTCCAGAACCTCCAAGTAGCTTTCCTGCTCCAACAGCTCGATCAGCATTCGGGAATACCGGCTTTGATCCTGATCAACCACTACCACAGGGATTTTTCCGACTTGATCCTCTTCGTCGAAAAGACCCAGGGCAAAATAGGAAAACAGAATCGGTAGCAGGAGTAAGAAAATCCAGGAAGATTTTTTTCTCAAATATCTTCCCATTCGTATCATCACAACCGTAAGGGTTCTCATGCTTTATCACCGGCCCATCCCTTGATCTTCCAGCACCCTAGACTTAAAAATACAACCCCCGCAACAACCATGATGCCCATCTCCGGAACCATACTCCCATAGTCTCCCAGCATAATACGGCGAATTCCTGTTAAATAGTGAAAATGAGGCAGGAACCCGGCAATCCGGTCCAGACCATAGGGAAGATAATAATAAGGGATCAGTCCACCCCCAAGAAGGATCAGCATAAAGATCACAAAGTTCCCCACCGTAAAAAAAAGGCTGCGATCCGGTATTATTAAAGATAATAGTCCGACCATTGACGTGATCAGCAGCACCCAAAGCGTTAGATAAGCGATACTGACCCATAGGGATCCTTCAACTCCGCCTACAAAAATAACCTGTCCAAAGGCCAAGAGTCCTCCCCCGTAAAGCAC
>JBEPWR010000012.1:0-15711 GCA_041642335.1 Eubacteriales bacterium | reverse complement strand
ATTATCGACAGCATCACCCTTCGCAGTTATTTTTCCAGCTACTCGGACCTTGGCGCGCTGATTGAAATTGACGGCGGCGATGAGCAGGAGTTTGCCAATCTTTACGAAATGGGCATGGCAAAAATGCCCGGAAAGATCGCTTCGGTAGCCGGAGCCTATGAAGCGCCTACCGTTTATAAAACCCTGGAGGAAAAACGGCGGGCCATCTTTCAGGAGCTGGAAAAACTGGAAGGGGAAGATCGGCCGCTACTGGTATCCCTTCGAAGTGATGAAAAGGCGGAGCTGTTACTTAAGGATCTGGAAAGTACGGACCTTACCTATCGCAGCCTGTTACTGAAAGACCGTGAGGATGAAGAGGAGTTTGTCAGGGAGGCTATGGACCACAGTGCCATGATGCTGGTGGTCAACCCGGTTTCCCGGGGAATTCGGGAATTTCTGCCGAAAAACACCCATATCCTGTGTACGGAGCGTTATATGCTAAAACGTAATGACGAGCATCTTCGGCGAATGGCTCTTAATCCCAAAGTCCAAGGATCCATTGAGTTTATCCTGTCCCTGGGCGACGATTTAATGGATGTCTTTTCCGAAGAGGATCTGGAACACCTTAAAGACAGTATTTCCGTGGAAAAAGGGCAGCCCATTGACAATGTGAAGGTCTTGGAGGCGATGGATTATGTGCAGAAGCGGATGAAGGAGAAAAATAGCGGGCTTCGCAGTTATGTCCAGCACTTTGAGGCCGTCATTCAACGGCAGCGGGAAGTGATTTATTCCGAGCGGGAAAAAGTGCTTACGGAAGAGGACATTAAAGAACATATTCTGAACCTGATGGAAAATGCCATCGATGAGGAAGTGGAAAAATACACGGCCCACAGCATGTTTCCCGAAGAGTGGGATTTGGAAGGACTGGCTACAGCCCTTAGCGAAAGCTTCCTGCCTAAAGGGGAGCTGGTATTTCAGGACGTGGAGAATCTTACGAAAAAGGATCTGAAAGCCCATCTGATTCAAAAGGCTTCCAAAGCCTATATGCAAAAGAAAAAAGAACTGGGGAAAGAGTCCTTTGACTGGATGCAGCGGGCACTGCTTTTAAGGATTATCGATCAGAAATGGTCGGAGCATTTGGAGGCGATGGAAGAGCTTCGCCAGGACATGAATCTCCGGGCCCTGGGACGACAGGATCCGATCCGGGCTTTTCAGGTGGAAGGCTTTCAACTCTTTGAAAATATGACCAAAAGCATACCCAAGGAGCTGATCCGAAGACTCTTTGATATTGAAGAGCCGGAGAGAGAAAAATAAGTTGTTATTAGGACAAAACTCCTATAAACTGAATGAGAGAAAAAAACAAAAAGGAGGAGATTCCTATGGTTCATCGGATTACGCTAATTACCTTCACTTCATTACAACAAAACCTTACTCCGTTGGAGACCCTGGGAATTCTAATCCTCCCCATACTGTTGCTGGTGCTTTTAATGGTCCGGCAAAAACGGAGAAACCGGGAACTGAGGAATATAAAAGAGGAACTGGAGCTCTTTAAGGAACGCTATGATCAGGTCTCCGAGCAAAGCGGCACCTTTATCTGGGAGGTGGACCGGCAGGGAATCCATACCTATGTGGACCCTACAGTGGAAAAGGTTCTCGGGTTTAAACCTTCGGAAATGATCGGAAAAAGAGCCTTTTATGACGACCTGCTTCCCGGAGAGAAAGAGGCCCTGAAAGCCTATGGATTCAAGGTGATGAAAGAGGGAGAGAAGATTAAAAATCTCGAAGTCCGACAGTTTCATAAGGATGGGCACATCGTCTATACCCTGACCAGCGGTTTGCCGATTCGTGATAAAAAGGGGAATATTATCGGTTACCGGGCGACGGATACGGATATTACCGAGCGGAAAGAAATGGAACTTTCCTTAAAGGAAAAGGAAGAAAAATATCGTCTGTTGTTTGAAAATGCGGTGGAAGGGATCACCGTCCTTCAGGACGGGAAAATTAAAATCAGCAACCCCATGCTCCGGAGTATTTTAAAAGCTTCTAAGGAGGAACTTCAGGAAAGAAGTCTCTTGGAACTCATTCACCCGGAAGACCGGGAAAGGGTGAAAAAACTGCATCAGGAGCGGGTGCAGGGACAGAAGGAACGAGTCACCGAGGAGTTTCGAATTCTTCGTTCCGACGGGAAAATCCGTTGGATCGAATCGAAAGGGATACAGATTAGATGGAACGGAAGAGAAGGCTCGCTGAATTTTCTTACGGATATAACGGCGCGGAAAGAAACCGAGAAAAACATTTTGCATCTCAGTTACCATGATCAGCTGACAGACATTTATAACCGTCGTTTTTTTGAAGAGGAACTCCACCGTCTGGACAATCCCCGAAACCTTCCCTTATCCATTGTTATTGTGGATGTCAACGGTCTGAAGCTTTTTAATGACGGTTTCGGACATAAGGCGGGGGATGAGCTGATTGTAACTGTCGCTAAGCTGCTGGACTCCGAGAGCCGAGGGAATGATATCGCTGCTAGAATCGGTGGCGATGAATTTGTGGTCATGATGACGGATACCGATGAAGCAGAGGCTCGAGCCTTTGAAGAGCGGTTTCAGCAGGCCCTGGAGGAGAAAACCGTCTCCGGAATCCCCATCTCCGTATCCCTGGGGCTGGCAACAAAAGTGGATGCTTCCATTGATATTCAGGACATTTTCAAACGGGCGGAGGAGAAAATGTACCGGGAGAAGATGGACCAAAGTCCGAAGTATAAGCGACAGACCTTAGAGCGGATTATGAAGACGGTTTTTGAACGGATTTCCTGGGAAGAGACTCATGCAAAAAATACCGCGGAATTGGCAGGAATCTTTGGCGATGTTCTGGGATATAAGGAAAAAGACATTGAGGATTTACGCCTTGCCGGGTATTACCATGATATTGGAAAAATCGGTGTGGATAAGGAGATCCTATCGAAGGAGACCCTGTTGGACCCGGAAGAGCTGCGGATTCTGGAGCGCCATCCGGAAATCGGATACCAACTTCTTAATACCACCAACGAAACCCTGCCCATTGCCGAGATGGTCCTCTACCATGATGAAAAATGGGACGGCAGCGGATATCCCCAGGCACTGGAAGCCAAAGAAATTCCCCTGGGAGCAAGAATTATTTCTCTAGTGGAGGTATTTGAGAATTTAACCCATGACCGACCTCACCAGCCGGCCCTTACCCGAAAGGAAGCGGAATCCGTGATTACATCCGAAGCGGGAAAGAGCTTTGATCCCGAACTGGTAAAGATATTTATTAATCAGGTGCTGCCCCGCCTATATGAAAATAGAAAAGAAGAAAAAGTCATCCGGTAGAGAAATTTGTCGAATGGCTTTATTTTTTTTTACTTTTCCGTTATACTCATAGGTAAAGTCTTTACAGAATGATCGGGAGGTTCCTATGAATTACGAAAAAAAGTATAAAAATTTGCATATAGCGAAAAAAAAGAAGAAACAATATACCCTGATGCTGATCCCCCATGAAAAAGGATCGGCAAAAAACCTTCGGGTATCCTTTGCACCCGCAGTGCTTGCCGGCGGAGCATTGATGATGAGCCTGATTTTCTTAACCTTCTTTTCGGTGTATTTTTTTCAGGAATACCAGAGCACCCGGCAAACCCTGGAGACCGCCGAGGCGGATTTGGAACAGATGCAGGTAAGGAATCAACAGCAGGAAGAGGAGATTACCGCTCTGGAAAGCTATGCCAGGGATGTGGAAGTGGAGGTTTCCGCTTTGGCGGAACTTCAACGGGAAGTGCTGGATCTGGTGGAACTGGACAGTGAAATGACCGCTTCCCTGGAAACCTTGAAAGCCCCGGTTAGCCGGTCAAAGTCCCTCGCCGAGCTGAGACAGCCTTCACTGATGGATGGAGAAATGCAACAGGGGGGAGAGGATCTGTTAGCCCCGCTTATTGAGGAACAGAAAACCCGAATGACCACCCTGATTCCCGAGCTGGAAGACCAGATTGAATACCTGGATGCAAAACCCGACATTCGTCCGACGGAAGGGCGCATCAGCTCGCCCTTTGGGGAAAGAAAAGATCCCTTTACCCGAAGGATGACCCAGCATAACGGAATTGATATTGCCAATAATTTTAACACCCCGATTCATGCGGCCGGCAGCGGAGTTGTAACCTTTTCCGGTTATCAGGGAAGTTATGGAAGGGTGGTTATCATCTCCCATGGATACGGCTATAAAACGATCTATGCCCATAATCAGGAGAATCTGGTCTCACAAGGAGACCGGGTGGAAAAAGGGGACAGGATTGCAAAGATGGGTAGTTCCGGCCGAAGCACCGGACCCCATGTGCATTTTGAAGTCCATGAGAACGGGACCCCCATTGATCCCTTATCAATTCAAAAAGAAGAAAATTAGGAGGATACCATGCTAGGAAAAAAAACAAAAACCACCAAAACCAGTCAGCCCCCGGAAAAAATTGATACCTTAATCGGCGAAGGGACCACTTTGGAGGGAAATATACTGAGTTCCCACTCCCTTCGGATCGACGGAAAAGTGATCGGCGATGTGTCGACCGAGGGGACCATACATATCGGTGAAAAAGGCGAGGTCCAAGGGGCAGTTAAGGCCATCAATGTGATTTTATCGGGAAGGGTCCAGGGAAATGTTGAAGCGAAGGAAACCCTTAGAATTACCGACGGCGGAAAACTTCTGGGAGACGGAAAGATCAAAACCCTGATTGTTGACGAGAACGGCTTTTTCGAAGGCAACTCCAAAATGCATCAGGGGGATACGGAATCGGAAAAGGGAAACACCGGCAAGCATAAGGAAAATTTCTCAAAAGCCAAGGAAAGCAAGAAAAAAGAATAAATTTCATAAGAAATGAACCGCGAAGCAGCAGGCCTGCTTCGTTTTTTTTATGAAAAATTAAAAAAATATTATTTTATCGTATTGAGGATTTTTTCAGCATCCTGCACAGTAAACTGTGATTACCTAAAATCAAGGGTTTGCTTGCGAAAACCGAGAAAAAAGTGTTGCAGTATACTAAAAACCGATGAAAAACATAGTGAAAATAATATCAAATAAAAGTGCAGAAATCCACTAAAAAACATCGGAAAGTAGAAGCAAATCCGTGGATTTTCGCAAAATAAAGCGGGGCATAGGTCCTGATTTTCTTATAGGAAATAAAAAAGTAAGGAATTTAAATGAAAATTTATACGCTGAAAGAAAGCAAGCATATTTTTATTGGTATTTATAGGTCTATAAGACCAAAAGCATGAGATGTCCTATAAGGGAAAATACTGTTAAGGACATGGATGTAAGTATGACTACTGGTTTTGTAAATTGTTTAGAAAAAATAGGTCTAAGTAATCAAATATTTACCAAGCGCGATAATTAATTGAAAACTTGGAAAATTAAATATATAATTAGATTATCGAAGTAATAATTTTACATCTTCATAATGTGATATATATTTTTTTCTGAATTCGTTTATTAAGTTTTACCCATAAAGCTTTATCAATATGAACCGAAGGAGGTGGGGTTTCGAAGTAGGGATTTGTCCGTTGTCGATTTACGACTAAAAGGAGGTATTCATGTTCTATTCCAAAAGAAAATTGGCGGCAGTATTGGTTTTACTGATGGTTTTATCCAGCATATCCATGCTTGGAGCAACACCGCAGCGGGAGTTTTCAGTAGATGAAGCAGAACGAAACCAAAGACAGGAAAGGGAACTTTCCGAACTTCCGAATAAGCTTGATCCGAAAGACTACACCAATTGGAACCCCGATAAAGAATACCGGGTAATTGTGCAGCTTAGCGGTGACGCAGCAATTAAGGAAAGTGAGAAACAGGAGGAAAAATATCATGAGCTGCCGCCGGGTCTTCGAAAAAATATCGAAAGAGGGATTTTAGGAGAGCAGCGGGGAATTATTAAGAATTTAAAGAGGCGGGGCATCGATCTGGAAGTCCTACACAACTTTACTGTAGGAATAAACGGTTTCAGTGCCTTTGTAAAGGGAGAGGAAATCAAGGAGATTAAAAAGGTTCCGGAAGTGAAGGACGTTTTTATCTCCAATGAATATAAAAAACCGGAACCGACTCCGGAGATGAACTTTTCCCATGATATGATCGGAAGTAAGAGAGTATGGGAAGATTTAGCCTATCAGGGGGAAGGCATGGTTGTCGCCGTAGTGGATACGGGGATTCAATGGACCCATCCCGACTTTAATCCGGACTATAGCGAGTATGAACTTGTAATCGATGAGAACGTAATCGAAGAGAGAGATGTTATTGGCGAATACAAAACACCGAAAGTGGTGTATGGGTACAATTACTACGATGATCAGCAAACTGTAGAAGATATGAACAACACCCACGGTCAGCATGTTGCCGGAACCGTTGCAGCCGACGGGGATATCCGGGGAGTTGCGCCAAGGGCACAGCTGGTGGATATTCAGGTGTTCAGCGAAAATCCGGAAGAGGAAAGTACTTATGATGATATTTATCTTGAAGGAATTGAAGATGCACTGAAAATCGGTGTGGATGCTGTAAATATGAGTTTAGGATCGGTTGCAGCATTTTACCAGCCCAATAATGCAGTGGATGAAATGATTACCAATGCCCGGGAAGACGGCGTAGTCTTTGCGATCTCCGCCGGGAACTCTGCCTACTCCACGAATGGGATTGGATTACCGTGGAGAGAGAATCCGGACATCGGTATGGTAGGAGCGCCTTCACTGAATAAAGATTCAATTTCCGTGGCCTCCGTAGATAATATTCAGACCATTAATAATTATTTGTCCTATGAAATTAACGGCGAAGAACAAAAGGCTCCTTACGCTCCAGCGGGACCGTTCTTTGTACCGGAAGTATTGGATACGGAAGAGTATGTGTACGCCGGACTTGGCGGCGTTGAAGAGGACTATATTGCAGCAGAGATGGATCCGCAAAATGACTTTGAGGGACTGGACCTGGAAGGAAAAGTTGCCTTGATTAGAAGAGGTACCTTCGCTTTTACCTCAAAAATCTCGAATGCAGAGAATTACGGGGCGAAGGCGGTAATTGTGTTTAATAGTGCGACGGATGAACTGATCAGTATGCAGTATCCCGAAGACGGCGAAATACCTGCCATGTTTATCGGAAACACCTATGGAGAAGAACTGGCGGCATTAACCGATCCGGTACTACTAAATTTCCCGGATGATACCATGGCCGCACCAAATCCGACAGCCGGTCAAATTTCTGCTTTCAGTTCCTGGGGAACCACCCCGACCTTGGATATGAAACCGGAAGTAACCGCTCCGGGAGGCATGATTTATTCAACGGTACTGGACGGCAATTATGGTACCATGAGCGGAACTTCCATGGCCGCACCCCACGTAGCCGGAAGTACTGCTTTAGTGCAGCAGCATCTCTTAAATGAAGGAATGAATGAAGAGGATGCAGCAAAAATGTCGAAGATTCTTCATATGAATACGGCAGAACCTCTTTTAGATATGTATGAAAGGCTATACTCTCCAAGAAGACAAGGAGCAGGACTGATCCAGCCGGATAAGGCGATTATGTCTCCGGTAACCGTAGTAAACCAGGAGGATGGAGAAGCGAAAGTACAGCTTCGGGATTTCCAGGATGAAGTATTTACAATGTATTTAGAAGCCACTAATCATAGTCAAGAAGCGGTAACCTACGACGTGACGGTGGATGTAATCGGAGATTATATATTCTTGGCAGATCCCGATGAAGGTTTTTATCATGATGAAATTTTTACCGCTTCCGATTCATTGGGAAATACTATCGTTGAAACGGAAGAGTCCGTAACGGTTGAGCCGGGCACGACAGAAACGATTGAAGTAACCGTGGATATCTCGGAAGCGATTGTACCGGGAACAGGACAAAAGGTTGTGGACCATCCAAATCTCTTTGTCGAAGGCTTTATCAACTTAGACGAACAGGTTGAAAATCCAGTGGATGATTCTGACGAAGATCCTGAAATGAATGATGACGGTAATGATCCGGTAGAACCGCTGAACCTGGTTGTTCCCTTTGTCGGATTCTATGGGGACTGGGCCGGAGAAGAAAGCCCGAGAGTCCTTGATGGCTTTGGATATTATGGAGAAGACTCTTATTTTGGATTTGGAGTAATGGTGGATCAAGAGGGCGGAGTCTTAGGATACGATCCGGAATATGGATTTGAAGGTATTTTGGAACGGATTGCTATATCCCCGGGAAATGAAGAGGCACGGAATATGGCGATACCCGTATTTTCCATGATGCGTAATGCGGAAATGGTGGAGTTTAGAGCCCTAAATGAAGAGGGGGAGATCATCCGGGAAATCGAGACCGCGGAATGGATGATCAAATCCTTTGCGGATAATCCGGCGTATTTTATCAATGAATTCGGTTGGGACGGACTTGATGATGATGGCGATATTGTGGAAGACGGTCAGTATACCTATGAGATTGCAAGCCTTCCCCATTACGAAGACGCTAAGTGGCAGACCAAACAAATCCCGGTCATCATTGATACAGTAGCACCGATGGTAGAGGATTTAGACTATGACAAAGAAGCAGAAGAATTAAGCTGGTTTGTTGAGGACGAAGGTGTAGGCCCGGTATACATGAAGCTTTTAGTAGATGGCGAAGTGGTGGAAGAATTTACCGCGCGGGAACAACAAGAATATACAGTAGAAGATTTTGAATACCTGCCGAAACAAAGAGTGGAAATTATGGTGGAGGATTACGCCGGAAATCAGGGAGTATATGAACTTACTCCGGATCAACGGGGAAATCGCCCACCGGAAAGCTTTAAACCGAATCCCGGACGGGGTAAAGGGCGAAACTAAATTAATAAAGTGAAAAGGGCTCCTAAGGAGCCCTTTTTCTATGGAGATATTCATTATAAAAAGGATCCATAAACCAAAAAAATGTATATTAATACAAAGAAAAATTAAAGTGGACGTCGAAATTATATGGTAGAAAGGCAGTGAGATTTTAAAGAAGATTGTTAAAAAATAGTCTAAATAGATTGAAAATTCAACGTTGACAGCATGAAAATTCAATGGTACTATTGTAAATAGAGAATTCAGAAAATTATCATAAAAAGAACTGTTATGACCTAATAGCTCTACATACGTAAAAATCGTTCGCTATATTTTTTTGAAAGTAAATTGGTATTACCATAGGACCAAAAGAGATTTGGGATTGGGATCCAATGGAAGTAACCGCCTTACTTTTTTAAAAAAGATAAAATTGGTATGACCATATGACCAGAGAGGAGGAGTTGAAGGAAGGCAGGCTAAATGCACGTAAAAATATTGAGGAGGAATAACTTAATGATCGCATTATTAGCAATTTTACCGATTTTAACAACAATTATCCTGATGGTGGTGTTTAACTGGCCGGCAAAGAAAGTGATGCCGATTGCTTGGATCATCGCTGTCATATTAGCTGCTACATACTGGGAAATGCCTATGGATTGGTTAGTGGGTGCCAGTATTTTTGGAGGACTCAGTGCTTTTAATATATTAATCATTGTATTTGGTGCAATTGTTTTGATGAACACTTTAAAAAACAGTGGAGCAATCCTTACCATTAACAAAACCTTTCACGGCATAAGCCCTGATCGTCGGATTCAAGCCATTATTATTGCTTTTCTTTTCGGAGGCTTTATTGAAGGTGCTGCCGGATTTGGAACCCCCGCTGCACTGGCAGGACCCTTATTGGTGGGCCTCGGATTTCCCCCACTGGGAGCCGCAATGCTTGCGCTTATTGCAAACAGTACCCCGGTAAGTTTTGGTGCGGTAGGAACTCCGATTATCGGAGGGGTATCCTCAGTACTGGGTTCAGCAGAAATCAGCAGTGATATCGCAAGTGCCGGACTTAGCAATGCCGAGTTCCTTCACCAGGTTGGAATCTGGGCAGCCATCCCCCATGCGGTAGTCGGCGTATTTATGCCGCTGATTATTGCCATGATCCTAACGAAATTCTTCGGGGAAAACAAAAGCTTTAAAGAGGGCTTGGAAGTCGCCCCCTTTGCCATCTTCGCCGGACTGTCCTTTATGGTACCCTACGTGTTTATTGCCGTGGTATTCGGACCGGAACTGCCATCCCTGGCCGGTGGACTGATTGCCATTGCCGTTTCTGTAACCGCGGCGAAGAAAGGGTTTTTACAACCGAAAAAAGCCTGGGACTTTGCCAACCGTTCAAAATGGGACAGTTCCTGGATCGGAACCCTGGAAGTGCCGGATGTTGACGAAGAAAAGGTAGAGGAGGAAGAATTAAAAATCTCTCCCTTCAATGCATGGCTTCCCTACATTCTGGTATCGCTGATCTTAGTCGTAACAAGAATTCCCGCTTTTGGACTAAAAGGTTTTCTTGCAGCCCAGGCACTGCGCTGGCCGGAGATTTTAGGAACCGGATTGAATTATGCACTGCCTTATCTGTATCTACCGGGTACCATTCCCTTTATCCTTGTGGCAATTCTAACGATTTTCATGCATAAAATGCCCAAAGAAACCGTTAAAGAAACCTGGAAGAACTCGGTTAAGCAGGTGATCCCCGCAGCCATTGCCCTGGTTTTCGCCATTGGTATGGTGCAGGTAATGTTAAACTCCGGAAACAATCTATCGGGGAATGTGGGAATGATGGTTGCCTTATCGGAAGCCGCCGCCGGTATTTTTCGGGGAGTATGGCCGATTTTCGCTCCCTTTATCGGAGTGCTCGGAGCTTTTATGTCGGGCAGTAACACTACCTCGAATATTCTTTTCTCCGGATTCCAATACGGAGTTGCGGAGCAGATTGAAGTATCCCGAACCATAATTCTTGGAATTCAGGTTGTTGGAGGCGCCGCCGGAAATATGATCAGTGTGCACAATGTCGTTGCCGCCTGTACCACCGTGGGGGTTCTCGGAAGTGAAGGAAAAGTTATTCGCAGAAATGCGGTGCCGGCCTTCTTCTACACCCTCATTACAGGAATTGTGGCATACATTGCCATCGGAATTTTCCCGAATCTCTTCTAGACAAACCGATAGGAAGCAGGGATTGGCCTCCGGAGAGACTTAGTTTCGATGATGAAATATGATATAATGACTAATAATCATTATTGTAACTAAGAAGTGGAGGGTTCAGGATGTTTAAGCCGATCAAAAGTAAAAAAATATATGAAGTGGTAATTGAAGAAATACAGCAGCAGATCATCGACGGGACCTTAAACCGGGGGGATAAACTTCCCACGGAACGGGACCTGGCCGAGCAGTTGAATGTCAGCAGGACTTCCGTCAGAGAGGCCATGCGGGCCCTGGAAGTCCTCGGAATTATTCAGGTAAAGCAGGGGGGCGGAAACTACATTAAGGAACGCTTTGATGACGCTCTGGTGGAGCCCCTCTCTATGATGTTTATCTTAAATGAAAGTCATCCGAGGGAAATTGTGGACCTTCGAAAGATCATTGAAGTGGAAAGTGCCTACCGGGCAGCCCAGCGGATTACCGATCAGGAGATTGAAGAGCTTCGGGAAATCGTGACCCAGCTGAGAATTCAGACCAATGAGAAAAACGAAACCCTGAGTGTCAAATATGACAAGGCATTTCACTACAGTATCTGCCGAATTGCGGATAACTATCTCTTTTCCAATATTCTCAATATGCTTTCGAATTTAATGGATACCCTGATTGAAGATGCCCGGGGAATCATCCTGTTAAAGGAAGAGAACCAGGCGGTATTGATTGATCAGCATGAAAAAATCTTTCACGCAATGGAGGAAAAAGACCCGAAAGCCGCAGCTACGGCCATGCGGGAGCACATTACCCTGATTATTAACGAATACCTTAGCAGTCTTGAGAAAAGCGACAAGTTTTCTTTAAACAAGACTTCCTAAAGGAAAGTGTAAAAAGAGAGGAGCAAATACATGGAGCCGATCAGAATTCCCTACGGAAAGGGCGTAATCGAGAAGGATTTCAGCCCCTATAATGTTACCGCAGTACTGGAATCGAAAGCCCATCATTTTAAGCCCGACTTATCGGAAGAGGAGATCGTGGAAAAGGCCCTGGATCATCCAATCGCCTCCAAGTCCTTAGAGGAGCAGGTAAAGGGAAAAAACAACATGGTGATTATCACCAGTGACCATACCCGACCGGTGCCGAGCCATATCACCCTGCCGATTCTTCTTAGGCGGATTCGAAAAGTGAACCCGGAAATTGAGATTAAGATCCTAATCGCCACAGGATACCACCGGCCGACCACCAAAGAGGAAATGATTGAGAAATTCGGAAAAGAGATTGTGGAAAAGGAAACCCTGATTAATCACATCTCCAAGGATGATGACAGTCTGGAATATGTAGGCGTACTTCCCTCCGGCGGAGACCTCTGGTTAAACAAAGTGGCCTTGGAGACGGAACTGTTGATGGCGGAAGGATTTATTGAACCCCATTTCTTTGCCGGCTTTTCCGGAGGTCGTAAAAGCGTACTGCCCGGAGTGGCGGGAGCGAAAACGGTACTCGCCAATCACTGCTCCGAGTTTATTGCCAGTGACTATGCCCGGACCGGAATCATCGAGAAAAATCCCATTCATAAGGATATGGTCTATGCGGCGGACAAAGCCAAGCTGAGTTTTATCTTAAACGTGGTCATTGACAGTGAGAAAAAGATCATTGAAGCCTTTGCGGGCCACAGTGAAAAAGCCCATGAACAGGGATGTACATTTGTGTTGGAGCAGTCGAAAATTGATGAAACGCCGAAATCCGATATCGTCATTACCTCCAATGGAGGCTATCCCTTAGACCAGAACATCTATCAGGCGGTAAAGGGAATGACCGCGGCAGAGCCCTGCTGTAATCCCGAGGGGATTATCATTATGGTGGCCGCTTGTAATGACGGACATGGAGGAGAGGATTTTTACCGCTCCATGGCGGAGGCCTCCTCACCAAGAGAAGTGCTGGATCAGGTAATGAAGATTCCCCGTGGGGAGACCAAACCGGACCAGTGGGAGTATCAGATTCTTGCGAGGATTCTGGATCGGTTTACCGTAATTCTGGTTACCGACCAGTGCGATCCTGAGATGATCAAAGCTATGCATATGGAACATGCCTACACGCTGGATGAAGCCATTGACCGTGCCCTTGAGGCAAAGGGGGCTGCGGCGGAGATGACGATTATCCCTGACGGCGTTTCCGTGATAGTAAGGTAAGCACAATCAGCTCAGTATTCTTAATCGCTTCATATAATCGATAAGAGTATTGAGCTGAATGATAAATACAATATAAGACTTAGACGATAGCAGGAAAAAAATTTATAGAAATTGGTTGGACCATAATACCAAACAAGAGAGGAAGGATCACTGATGAAAACCTTAGTATGTATTAAGCAAGTACCGGGAACTACGGAAGTACAGGTGGATGAAAACGGAAATCTGATTCGATCCGGGATCGATGCAAAAATGAATCCCTATGATCTGTATGCCATTGAAAGTGCCCTGAAAATTCGGGAAGACAAAGGAGGAAAAATCAGCGTAATGACCATGGGGCCTCCCCAGGCAAAGGAAGTGATTCGGGAAGCTTATATGATGGGAATCGATGATGGATATCTGCTGACGGACCGCCGCTTTGCCGGAGCCGATGTGCTCTCCACATCCTATACCTTATCCCAGGGAGCGTACAAAGCCGGAGACTTCGATCTGATTATCTGCGGCAAGCAGACCACCGACGGCGATACCGCTCAGGTAGGACCGGAAATGGCGGAGTACCTCAATATCCCCCATGTGGCCAATGTCAAAAATATTGTGGAGTGTAAAGAGAAGTCCATTGTCCTGGAAGTGGAAATGCCCACAACCATGCAAACCGTGGAAGTAACCTTTCCCTGTCTAATAACCGTGGAAAAAGGGATTTTTCAGCCGAGACTGCCTTCCTACCGGTTAAAGAAAAAGACCAAGTATCAGGAGATCACGGAATTTACGCTGGATCATTTTAAAGATAAGAATGAAAAACGATACGGACTTTCCGGATCCCCCACCCAGGTGGAAGAAATTTTTCCGCCGGAGCAGAACACCACCAGCGAACGCTGGGAAGGTGAGCATCTGGGGACCCGATTATACGAGAAGCTGGTTGATATGAAATTTATCTACAAAAATAAGTAAAGGAGGCCTATCATGGCAAAAATAGTCGTTAATCAAAAAAACATTCAGGATATTGATCAAGCAATAAAACTCTGTCCCTTCGGTGCCATCGAGTGGAACGAAAAAGCACGGGAGGTGGAAATCTCCGCCGCCTGTAAAATGTGTATGATCTGTGTGAACAAAGGACCGGAAGGCGCTTTTGAACTCGAAGAGGACGAAGTATTCATCGATAAGAGTTTATGGAAAGGGATCTCCGTATATGTGGATCACGATGACGGTGTAGTGCATCCCGTAACCTATGAATTGATCGGGAAAGCCCGGGAATTGGCGGATAAGGTAAACCATCCCGTATTTGCGGTATTTATCGGCTCCGACATTCAAAAGCAGGCCGAGGAACTTCGGCACTATGGTGTGGATGAAGTGTTTGTCTACGACGACGAGGCCTTTAAGGATTTTCGTATTGAGCCTTATACTGCGGCCTTTGCCGACTTTATCGACAAAGCCTCCCCGTCGGCGATTCTTGTGGGTGCCACAACGCTTGGAAGATCCTTAGCCCCAAGGGTTGCCGCGCGTTTTAAAACCGGCCTTACAGCAGACTGTACGATTCTCGATATCAAGGAAAATACGGATCTCGTTCAGATTCGACCGGCCTTCGGCGGAAATATTATGGCGCAGATCTGTACACCGAAACACCGGCCCCAGTTTGCAACGGTACGGTATAAAATCATGAATGCCCCGGAGCGCTCCGAGGAACCTTCCGGAGAGATTACTTTCTGTGACGTGCCAAAGGGTCTAACGTCGGGCATCAAGGTGCTCTCCTCCAAGGAAAAAGAAGTGGAAGAGGACATTGCCGATGCGGAAATCATCGTGGTTGCTGGACGGGCCTTTAAAAAGGAAGAGGACCTGGAGATGGTGGAAATGCTCGCCAAGGAACTCGGCGGAAAAGTCGCTGTAACAAGACCGCTGATTGAAGCGGGGTGGGGGGATCCGAAGGCCCAGATCGGACTCAGCGGAAGAACCGTACGACCGAAGCTGATTATTACCTGCGGCGTGTCAGGGTCCGTACAGTTTAAAGCGGGGATGACCAACTCCGAGTATATTTTCGCCATCAATAAGGATGAGAGTGCGCCGATTTTTCAAGTGGCCCATTATGGAATCGTAGGCGATGTATACGACGTATTACCGGAACTCTTAGAGAAGATCAAACAGTCCGAGGAGGTAACAGCATGAACTTTAAAAAAGTAGATCAAAAAGATGTGGACTTTATTAAATCCATTGTTGGGGAAGAACGAATATTTTTCGGAGAAGATATTAATGAAGACTTTTCCCGGGACGAACTGGCGGGCGTAAGCAATATGCCCGAGTTGTTGGTGGAGCCGGTATCCACCGAAGAAGTCTCGAAGATTATGAAATACGCCTTTGAAATGAATATCCCCGTCACGCCACGGGGTCAGGGAACCGGCCTGGTCGGCGCATCGATTGCGATTTACGGCGGAATTATGATGAATATGAGTCGGATGAACAACATTCTCGAGCTCGATGAGGAAAACTTAACGGTTACCGTCGAGCCCGGCGTGTTACTGATGGAACTGAGTAAATACGTGGAGTCCAATGACTTATTCTATCCGCCGGAT
>JBEPWR010000011.1:0-16032 GCA_041642335.1 Eubacteriales bacterium | reverse complement strand
CCCGCTCTTCAAACTCCCGCCAGCGACCTTCCACCCGCATTCGTTGCTTTTTATAGAGATCCCGGTAGGCTTTTAGATATGCTTCCCGTTGCTTGTTGGCTTCATGGCGCACCACAAAATAAATGAATCCCCCAACGGAGAAGATAAAGCCTATCCATAGCAGGGTGTTTTCCCGCTGAAAGGCCAGAACAAAACCAATGCCCAAAAACAGCAGCACCATCACTACCCGAAGATTGCTAAGACGCTTTTGCCGGTGGTGCAGGGCCTCCCATTTTTTCTGAAACCGGTTTTCTCCTTTTTTATATCGATGATCCGTTTTATTCTGATCTTCATTTTCCATACGGTTATTTTCCTTCCTCTTCCAGGATTCTAAAGAAATCGGAGATTTTTTCCAGACCTTCCCGTATTTCTTTTGAATCATTGGCATATCCGATTCTAAGATACCCTTCCTGCTGCAGTGCTGCGCCGGGCACAAGGAAGGCTCCGGTCTCCCGCAGTAGGCGTAGGGCCAGCTCCTTCGATTCGATTGCATAGTCGTATTTGATAAAGGCGGTGGTTCCCGCTTTCGGCTTGGTATAGGAAATTCGGGGCTCCTTTCTTACCCAGTCATCCAGCATTTTGGCATTTGCCAGAATCAGATTGCGGTTTCTGGCCAGAATTTTTTCTTTTTGCTCTAAAGCAATGCCGGCCAAATAATCATCAATCTTTCCACAGCTGATGGTATTATAATCCCGGTGAACATTTATTTTCTCTACCGTATCCTCCGAGGCGATAATCCATCCGATGCGAAGCCCCGCCAAGGAGAAAACCTTGGACATGCTCCCGGTGGAAATTCCTTTTTCGTATAAGTCAAAAATGGAGGGTCCGAAGGCTTCCCCGTCATGATTCAGTCCCCGATATACCTCGTCGGAAAGAATATAGGCGTCACATTCTCTCGCGATCTTTACAATCTCTTCCAGGCAGTTTCGATCCATTAAGGAGCCCGAAGGGTTATTGGGATTATTAATGGCAATCAGCTTCGTCTTTTCACTGCTCATTTTTTTCAGTTGCTGCAGATCCGGTAAGAATCCCTTATCCATGGTCAGGGGCAGGATTTTCACCGTGGCTCCGAAGGCCTCGGGGATCGAATAGTGTTGCTGGTAGGTGGGCATTACGGATATTACTTCATCCCCCGGTTCAACTAATGCGGAAAACACCAGATGGTTGGCACCGATTCCCCCATGGGCGATAACCACGTTTGAAATCTTCGCGGTCCCATACAGTCCGGCCACTTCTCCCCGAAGCTTATCCGTACCGGGGATGGCACCATAGGTTAGTTGCATCTCACCAAGTTCTTTCAGGGCTTCCTCATTTCTTCCCTGAAAGTTCAGCAGTTCATTGACCGTAATTGATTTTACACAGGTCTCTCCCAAGTTGTAAACCGCGTCGTTTTCATATTCGTTCATCCATTCCTCTACGCCAAAGGGTTTTATTTTCATTTTTCTCATCCTTTCCCGATTCTCTTTTCTTTTAAGTATAGTGGATTATAAGAAAATTCACAACAGAAGAGAATAATTAAGGGTTTCCGAGATAAAACTTCACGCTTACAGATCACAAAACCTCGTTTAAATGATTGCTGAGGAGGTATATATATAACAAATTGTTATTCAAAGCGAAAATTCAATTTTTTTGAAGTACTTTACTTTTTCTATGGTTTAACTGTTTAGAATGCACTTCCTGTGGTATATTTTAAATAAGAGTATTTATCAATTGCATAGTTTTATTAATTAGACAAAGGCAAACTCTGTGAAAACAGGGGACGCAAAGTCAAGAGTCTACGGTGTTGTCCAACACTATGGCCGTCCGACTACCATATCTATTATGGTAGTCTTTTTTTATCCCGAAAATTTCGCTCTGTTTCTTTTAAAGGAGGGAACATCCATGAAAAAAATAATTCCATATATCATCATACTTATCGGTTTACTAGTGGTGGTCTATCCTTTTGCCAGTAATCTTTACAGCTCTTACTGGGAAAACCAGATGCTTGAGGAGGCGGAAGTATTATTGGATTCAGGAAATGCTGATGGTTCTTCCGAGGAGGAGGATCTCTCAGAAACCGTCACCATTAATTTCAGTGAAATGAACCAGGCCTTAGCCGATGAAGAAGAACCGAAGGAAGAGCCGGATGAAGGGGAGCAAGCAACGAAAGATCCCGCGAAAAGAACCCCGATCGTTGAGGGTCCTACCGATAATGATATAGAAAACCTAGAACGGGGAGCCGTCATCGGAAAAATTGAAATTCCATCGATTGATGTAAATCTTCCCTTATTGTTCGGAAGTGATGGTAAAACCCTGGACCGCGGCGCCGGACAGATTATTGGAACTGCCGCTCCCGGTGAGATTGGCAATACCGCAATTGCCGGACACCGGGCAAATCGTGATGGTCGTTTTTTCTATCGCCTAAATGAACTGGACGTCGGCGATGAGATCATCATCCAAACCCAGAAAGGCACCTTTACCTATACGGTTTATGCCACAAAAATTGTGGATCCTACGGATTTATCCGTGCTGAACCATAATAAAACCGATCGCGTAGTCACATTGATTACCTGTCATCCCCGTTATACTGCGGATTATCGGTTAATCGTTCACGGTCAGTTAACAAAAGGAAATTCTTTATAATGTTGAAATATCAAAAAAAGGTTTCACTGCTATAAGAACAATTAGCGGTGGAACCTTTTTTAGTGATGTTTTTTAGTGATGTTTTTTTTACAATATCGGAATCACACTTGACAGATCGTTAAATAATTGTTAGACTGCCTCCACAAAAACCGGATTTGCCCGGACTTTTAAGAATTGCTTCACAATTTTATCACGAATTCTTCAACGGTTTTTTCGGTTTTTTATGAAATATACACAAGATTTTTTTTGTGTGTTTTTTAGGATATATTTTTTTTGAATCTTATCCGTTTTTCTCAAATTCAAAATTCTTAGGAGGTTTTACCTTGGCAGAACGAACCTACGACCAACCGAAACACCGTACAAAAAAGCAGGGATTCAGGCTTCATGATTTTTTGGAACGCTTTTATCAGCTTTCGCATTACGGCACGGATATTAAAACCGAAATTACCGCAGGCATTACCACATTCTTAACCATGGCCTACGTACTGGTGGTGATTCCCGGGTTTTTAGCGGATGCCGGAATGCCGCCCGCCGGACTTTATACTTCGGTCTGTTTGATTGCGATTATTGGAACCTTTGCCCACGCCTTCTTTTCTAAGCTTCCCTTGGCCACATCACCGGGACTGGGTCTTACGATCTTTTTCGCATATACCGTGGTCGGACCGATGGGCTATACCTGGCAACAGGGACTTGCTGCCGTAGCGATCTCGGGCATGGTATTTTTTGTCATTTCCATCACGCCGGCCCGGGCAAAAATTATGGATAGTCTGCCCCTGACCATCAAAACTGCCATAACCGGAGGAATCGGCCTTTTTATCGCACTGATCGGTTTTCAAAACGCAGAAATTGTGGTTGCGGTAGAAGGCGGAATGTACTTTGGAAACCTGGGAAACCCCACTACCATCCTGAGTATTATCGGTCTATTTACCACCCTACTCTTAATGGCTAAAGGCTTTAAAGCCGCCCTGATCTTATCCATTGCCCTAACCACGGTGATCGGTATTCCGCTAGGGGTTACGGATCTATCCGGCATCGGATTTTTATCCCTCCCGCCGTCAATCAGCGGTACATTTTTTCAGCAGGATTTTGCCGGACTCTTGGGCAGTGACGGCATCGGCTTTGCCCTGCTTAATATTGTTATGGTGATTTTGACCATCTCCCTCGTGGATCTGTTTGATAATATCGGAACCATCCTTGCCGTAGCCGATCGGGGAAAGCTCTATAACGAAAAAGGCGAAGTGCGTAATATGAAAAAGGCCTTGCTTTGCGATTCGGTTTCCACAACGATCAGCTCCTTTCTGGGAACCACCACAACCTCTACGTACTTAGAGTGCTCTGCTGGGATTGCCTCCGGTGGAAAAACCGGGCTTACCGCATTGACCACCGGCGTCTTTTTTGTTGTTGCCCTGTTTTTCTCCGGAATGGTCAGCATTATTCCCACTGCCGCTACCGCCCCGGCCTTAATTGTCATCGGAATTTTAATGATGAACAGTTTAACGAAGCTGGACTTCTCGGATATTACCGAAGGGGCCCCCGCCTTTTTTACCATCGCCTTAATGCCCTTTACCAGCAGCATTGCCGAAGGTATTGCCGGTGGCATTATCTCCTACGTGATTTTAAAAATCGCCACGAAGCGTTTTGATGAGATTAATCCGGTTATGGTCATCCTGGCGGTTTTATTTGTGCTTCGGTTTATGACTCTATAGAAGAGGCTAAGATTTTCATAGCGCTTAAAAGCGCTCATAAGCAAAAAGCCTTCCCCCCGTGCCGGGGAAGGCTTTTTTAATTTCGTGTTTTTGTGTTTACTGTTTTAACATTTCTCTTGAATTTTTTCAAGGAGATTTTCCACATAATTCTCCTGATTCATAATAGACCGGCCTAATGCAATAAAATCGGTTTCCTGATTTTCAACCATCTCTGTGGCAATAGAAATATCTTCAAGAGAACCGGATCCAATAACAGGAATGGCGACCTGCTGCTTGACTTTTCTGATATGCTCCCGCAGCATTGCCGGACCCGGAAGGACTAAGGGCGGTGTAAGTCCGGTGGATACATCCAGCATGTCAATTCCCGCCGCTTCCAGTTTCTTTGCTACCCTTATACCCTCTTCCAGGGAGAGCCCTTGGGGAAGTAAATCATCCACGCCCAGTCGTACCAGCAGTAGCGCTTCTTCTCCGGTGACCGCTTGTACCTCGGATATGATTTCCATAAGAAGTCGACTACGATTTTCCAGGGTTCCTCCGTATTGGTCCCTTCGCTGATTTGTTAGAGGAGAGAGAAACTGGGAGAGTAAAAATCCGTGGCAGTTGTGGATCTCCACTCCGTCAAACCCGGCTTCCATGGTCCGCTTAGCTGCCCTGACAAAATCTTTTTTTATTCTTTCAATTTCCTGAAGGCTTAGTGGGGTGGGGATACCTCGCTTGAATATCGGATGTTCCACAGCGGAGGGCGCTAAGGAATCGCTTCCGGTCAACGATTTGTTTGCCGCGCTTCCCGCATGATTGATTTGAAGGATGGCAACCTGGCCATTACGATGAATGGTCTCTGCCAGCCTTTTCAATCCCGGAACCGTCTCCTTTCGGTCGACAAAGAGTAGATTTTCCCGGTACTGTCCTTCCGGTGCCACCGCTGCCTGTTCCGCAACAATCATTGCCGGACCCTTCCGTTTTTCATAGATCCCTAGGAGTTCTTCACTTACCAGGCCCTCCTTTGTAGCTTTGGCAATATCAAAAGGAGCACAGACATACCGATTCTTTAAGGTATGTTGTTTAAGTTTCCTTTCCTCTAGCAATACCGATTTTTTCATTTTTCTTCCGCCTTTCACTATTTTTGCCTCGGTTTTTCATAGGCTACCTTACACTGCCCATTTTACCTTTAATTTTTATATGCTGGATGTGCGTTTGTTCTTCATCTTACTCCCATTATACTATTAATGTTTTAAAATGAACGTGATGGAAATCACAGGAATCCAAAAATCTTTAAAAATTATTTGCTTACACGAAAAAAAGCCCGGGAAATCATTTTCAGATTTTCCAGGCTTCTTTGTAGACTAAAAGTACGATTATTAGGGTCGTGTAATCTGAATCCAGGTTTGGCCGTATATTCGCTCAATCTCCTGTCCATCTTCATAATAAAAACGGGTGGGACCACTGGGACTGTCCTTTTTCCAGGTTCCCTTAAAGTGTTCGCCACTAACGTAATAGTCAATGGCCCCTTGTCCAAGCACATCTGGTGTGGTACGTCCCCAAAGATCCCGTGGGTGATCGGTGTATTGAACGATGATGTTTCGGGCCCATATCGGTGCTCCCGTGGCGTCCCTATGCAGACTTCCGTTAATCATCCGCTGATAGGCTTCTTCACTTGGAACGTACCGGTAGGAAACCCGGTAATTCGAAGTGTATTCAATGGCCAGTGTATTCGCGGCACTTCCCTGGCGGCTGATGTTTCCGGGGCGTAAAACGTTTCCGGGATTCCTTGTCCCTTCCCCGAGGGTTGATAAGTTCACGTAGAGGTTATGCGGTGCCCATCGGGCATGATCCCGATAAAAGGCGGAGTGGGACAGTCCATTGGTATAACTGACACCCCAGTCTTTAAGCTTTTTTAGATTATCCCGACTGGCGCTGGCGGTAATGAAGTTCACATTATTCTCCCAGGCAAGCATAATACTATGCTCTCTCGCACTACGAATCGGACCCACTTTCCCGGGAAGCTTTGCAAAAAGGGCCAAATACCGGGTGGTCCGGCCTTCTACCTCAAACTCATATACGGTACTGGCTTGTGATAGACCATGTTGGGGTCTGGCATTCGGGTGATTATCCAGGGCAATACCATAAACGGGATTGTTCTCACTTTGGGGAATTCGGGTCATTGCCTCTTCCAAATCCTCCTCCGATGCGGAAAGCAGAGCGGTTAAGGTCTCCCGTTGCTCCTCCAGATTTTTTCGTTCCGCAGTCATCTGAAAGCGCCGGTCCTCGATATCATCCCGTTGCTCTTCCATAGCGATCTGCTGATTTTCTGTGTTTTTTTGCTCTTCCCGCATGGCACTGATTACCTCGGCATCCCGATCGGCGATTCTTCTCATATAGGCTAATTGAACAATCAGATCTCCGAAGTTATCGGCTTGCAGCAGGGTTTCCAGGTAGGAGGCACCCCCCTTCATATAGGAACTCCGTACCCGGCCTCCGAATTTTTCGGTGGTTTCTTCCAGATTCTTTTGAGACTCCATTAAGTCAGTTTCGGTTTCCTCAAGGTCCTGCTCTATGGTTAGAAGCTCTTCATCCAACTCTTCCAGTCGTTGTAACCGTCCTTCGATATCCTGGTTCAAAAGATCGATCGTTTCCTCGTATTCCTCGATTTCTTCTTTGATTTGATCCACTTCCTCAAGGGGATTTTCGGGGTTTGCAAAAATCGAAGTAGTCAACCCTCCGCTTATCAGGATAAGGGATAAGAATAGAAAAATCTTTAACTTGCTTAGTCGATGCATCATTTTTCCCTCCTTTCTTCCTCGATTAGACCCGCAGATATTTTCGAATCGAGACAAAGCTTCCAAAACCGGCCATGACCGTTCCCGTAAGGATCAGTCCTAAAAAGATCGGAAGGAGCTGTTCGATATCGGTTACCGGTTGAAACAGCAGAATTAATGAATCCTGGCCGAAAGAGGCGGTCAGTTGTGAATAAATCAGGATCAGTGCCACCACCGCGACCATGGTTCCCGCCCATCCCATAACCATGCCTTCCAAAAGAAAGGGGAAACGGATATAACTGTTGCTCGCTCCCATATATTTCATTACCGTAACTTCCTCTTGTCGTGCGACAGCGGAAAGACGGATAATGTTTACGATTAGAAATACGGCGCCGAGAGCGATGAGTACGCCTAAGACCAAAAATAAGGTATTAAGGCTCCCGGTAATTTCCATCAGTCGCGTTACGAGCTCTTCTCCATAGTCTACCAGTTCCACTCCCGGATAGGCTTGAATCGTCTCTGCCACGATGCTTACCTGTTCCGGTTGACTAACCCGAACCCGAATCAGGTCCGGCAGCGGGTTGTTCTCCCCTTCCAAATCCCGAAGCAGGGTCGGGTCTCCCATGGTCCCGGCAAAATCTTCCAGTCCTTCTTCCTTTGACACATACCGATGCTCTTCTACGCCCTCCAGGGCAAGAATCCGCTCTTCAACTTCCGATGCATTGACCCCTTCTTCCAGGAAAACGCTGATTTCCACATTGGATTCCACGGTATGGATAAACTGGTTTACATTGGTCGTAACAAGTAAAAATCCACCCAGAATAACTAAGGATATGGCAATCAGTCCTGATGTAAGCATGGCAAGCCAGGAGTTTCTGGAAAGCGACTTAACACTTTGACGGATACAGTAGCGAAATGCGTATCTATTCATTTCCATATCCCCCTTTCTCGTCCCTCGTCAGTTGTCCGCCGGAAAGGGCAACCACCCGTTTTTGCATACGGTCCACCAGATCCCAGGCATGGGTGGCGATCACAATGGTCGTTCCGTCCTGATTGATTTTTTCAAATAACTGCATCAGCTGCAGTGCATTATCGCGGTCCAGGTTCCCGGTAGGCTCATCCGCCAATATTAAAACCGGATCCTTAACGATGGCTCTTGCGACACCCACCCGTTGCTGTTCACCACCGGAAAGTTCCTTCGGAAAGGCTTCGGCCTTATGACTAAGACCCACTTTCTCCAAGGCTTCCGGGACTTTCCTTCGGATTTCCTTCGGGGAAGACCCTAAGACCTCCAGCGCAAAGGCCACATTTTCAAAGACGGTTTTCTGCTTGATCAATTTATAGTCCTGAAATACCATACCGATCCGCCGACGATGTTCCAGGATTTCCTCTTTTTTATAAGCCGTAATATCTTTCCCTTCAAAATAAATTTTCCCCCCCGTCGGCAATTTCTCCCGAAAAAGCAGTTTAATTAGGGTGCTCTTTCCGGCGCCGCTGGGTCCTACTAAAAAAAGAAACTCTCCGCCCTTTAATTGCAAGGACATCTCTTCCAGGGCCAAGATCTTTCCTTCGGAATATAACATGCTTACCTTATCAATTTCTATCACATTAGGCTCCCCCTTCTTAGTTACTCTCTATTAAAATGATTATTCCACTGATAAAACGGTGCTTCTCCAAATGCTGCTTAGTTCACATCCCACAATATTATACCATATCCTCCTGGTTTTTTTTCAAATAAATTACTCCCCGCTGTTCTCTCAAACAAGGGGGAGTAATTTATTCGATCATTGGGGTTTTAACTGTTCTTCAATGGACTTTGTGATCTCGGAGACTTCTTTGCCCGTGTGCTTTGTTTCCTTTTTTTCAATAATCATTACCCAGCACTCTTCCTTGGCCATCGGGCGATGTCGAGTGCCTTTTTTTACGACATAAAAGTCGCCCTCCTTCAGGGTTCGGCTTTCCCCTTCCAGATGCAGATCAAAACTTCCCTTAATGACATAAAACATTTCATCCTCCTCTTCATGATCATGCCAAAGGAGCTCTCCTTTAAACTTTGCGATTTTTATATAATCATCATTTACCTCGGCGATGATATGGGGTGACCAGTACTCCCTTACCAAATAAAATAAGTCCGTGATATTCCCGCTGTTTTTCATTGTTCTCCTCCTCCTATAATATGGTTATGGCTACGATATTTGATTAGTCGGATAAGCCTATTTTTTATTGTGCCGTGATTAATCCATCAAAAAACCGGATGAATTTTTTTAAATCCATGTTATAATAAGAATACATATTATTTAAGGAGTGGTATACATGGAATTATCAACGATCTTAATTATTACGGCGATCGTACTGATCATCGCTGCCGGAGCCGGTTATTTGTACTTTAAACAGCGAAATACCCAAAAGTTATTTCAGGAAGCCCGTAATATGGCCAGTCAGGTACCAAAGCAAAAGAAAAATGGTTTTCTGCTGTTAATGTTTAAAGAAGCCCTATCAGCATCAAAGGACAAAAATAAGCAAAGTGCTTTATCCGCGAAGTTCAATAACCCGAAATATCTGAACCTTCAACTCATTCAAATGAACCGTGCGATTAAAAATCCTGAGAATATAAGCGATAAAAAAATGAAAAATGCCTTGAAGTTACTGTCCCAGTATCAGCGCTGGGAAAAAGGCCAAAACAATGCATTGAAAAACAAATCGGAAGCAAAAGCTTCCTAGATATTGTTTAAAGAGCCCTATCATTTATGATAGGGCTCTTTTTTGAGGATTTTAAAACCCCGATAAATCTGCTCGATTAAAATCAGCCGCATCAGCTGATGGGGAAAGGTCATCTTGGAAAAAGAAAGCCTCAGATCCGCGCGATCCAGGACCGCCTCGGAGAGCCCTAAAGAGCCTCCGATAAGGAAAACCAAATGACTTTTCCCTTCAAGTCCATATGCCTGAAAGGTTTCTGCCAGCTCCTCCGAGCTCAGCATCTTTCCCTTCCGGTCAAGCGCTATGACCACGGCACTTTGGGGAATTTTTTTCAAAATCCCCCGACCTTCCTTGTCCTTGACGATCTCCTCTTCCCGGGAACTGCTGCCTTCAGGGGTTTTCTCATCGGGAATTTCAATCACCCGCACTTTCCCATAGCTTTGAAGTCTCTTTTGATACTCTTCCATCGCCATTTTTAAGTATTTTTCTTTAAGTTTGCCTACGGCAATAATATCGATTCTCATGAAAAAACTCCTCGGCCTTCTTATTTCTTCCTAAAAAACTACTTCAATATCCAACTCATCCTCTTCCCGAATGATGGTAATGGTCGCTCGGTCTCCCGGCCGAAGTTTATACAGTTCCCGAATCAAGGTTCCCCGGTTTCGAACTTCCTGTCCATTGACACCGACAATTACGTCTCCTGACTCAATTCCATATTCCTCGGCTACAGAACCGGTATTCACTTCGGCTACATAAAATCCGTGGTCTACGGCAAGTTCTTCTCCCCAGCTTCGTTGATAAACTTCGGCATTCAGTCCCTGTACCCCTAGGTATACCGGTTGAAACTCTCCGGTCTCAACAAACTGCTCAATAATCGGTTTCGCGGTATTAATAGGAATGGCAAAGCCTAAACCTTCCCCGTTTTGTAGCTTAGCGGTATTGATCCCGATCACTTCCGCATCCGTATTTAACAATGGGCCTCCGCTATTTCCGGGGTTGATTGAAGCGTCGGTCTGAATAAAGTTGTCAATCCCCTCCGCACTGTTTCCGGCGGTGGTAATGGTTCGGTTCAGACCACTGACCACTCCCTGGGTCAGGGTTCGTTCGAAATCCAGACCTAAAGGATTTCCGATCGCGATGGCAATTTCTCCTACCTGCAGATTGTCACTATCGCCTAAATCCGCAACCGGCAAATTATCCTCATCCACTTTTATAATGGCGAGATCCAGGGAAACTTCATTCCATAGCACCTCTGCCGGTAGTTCCTGTCCATCATCCAGTAACACCATAAGCTCCGTAACATCGCCATCACCGATAACGTGGGAATTGGTTAAAATATATCCCCGTTCATCCACGATCACACCGGTACCCAGCCCCGGCCGTTCCTGGATATCCCCGAAAATCAAATCCCGCTCCAGGGTAATCGTTGTAATTCCCACTACCGATGGCATAGCCTGTTCGGCGACAGCTGAATAAATATTAAGGTCCACCCCTTCATCGACCACAATATTCTGATCACCGTTTTCTGTCTCCGGCAGGTTGCTATCAATATAGCCTGGCAGAAAATACAGCCCGGCGCCGAGCACCAGTGCACCTCCGAGTAAGGCTCCGAGGAACACCCCCCAGAAACCGGATTTTTTCTTATCTTGTGTCTCCCTTCCCCTATGCTCCGTTGAGGCCGCTGTATCCGTCGAGGATTCTGTCACTTCGTCCTTATCACTCAGCACTTCCTCTTCTGAATTTTCCTGTTGGGGATCCGCTGAAGATGAATAGCTGTGAGGATCATACTTTTTCTCTTCGTTAATGGGTTCTTCTACTTTTTCTTCCTTTCTCTTATCTTGTTCCCGGTCCATGTTTTTTCCTCCTATCAGAAAGTATCTTCTATTATAAGAAGTATCAAGCAGGCTTCCTGAGTCCTAGCTCTTATTGATTTCATATACCCTGCTAATACGATTCCTAAAAGCAACATCCACCTGTATTTTCTTATAATCCAATATTTTTCGTTCCTGAATCATCCCCTGAATGGTGGACAGGGCGAGCTCCGGAAAATTATTTTCTTCACTTAAGTGGGCGAGAATAAAGTTTTCCACGTTGTTCTCCGCCAGATAACAAATGCAGTCTCCCGCGGCTTCATTGGAAAGATGACCTTCATCGGATAGAATTCTTCTTTTTAAAGAGTAAGGGTACCGGCCGGACTTCAACACTTCCACATCATGATTCGCTTCCAGTACTACCAGATCCGAGCCCTTGATCTCCTGAAGAATCTCCGGTGTCATACAGCCAATGTCAGTGGCGATACTGATTTTTTCCTGTTTCCCTGAAACCGTAAATCCTACGGATTCCGCCGCATCATGGGAGGTTTTATAGGGTTTGATTTTCAAATTCCCCATGGCAAAAACTTCATTTGTTGTAAAGGTTTTTCGATTTTCTTTAGCTATTTTTCCAATTTTTTCTTCCATTGCATCCCAGGTTCCTCTGTTGGCATAGATCGGCAGATCATATCTTCTCGACAGAATCCCCGCACCTTTTATATGATCAATATGTTCATGGGAAATAAGAATCCCTGAAAGGGTGGCGGGATCAATTTGAATATCCCCTAAGCGCTTTTCAATCTGTTTTCCACTAAGACCTGCATCCACTAAAAAACGCTGGGTTCCATCGGAAAAGGCGTAGCTGTTTCCGGCACTCCCACTGACTAACGAACAAAATTTTATCAAGTCTTTTCCCTCCTCGGCCTTATCTTTGCTTATTTGTCAGTCACGGGGTCCTGGACAAGTTCAATTTTAGCGCCCAAGTTTTGCATCTTTTCCTCAAGCCGATCGTATCCCCGTAGAATATGTTCCACATCCTGAACTTCGGTTTGTCCCTTAGTGCTGAGACCTGCAATAATCAGTGCAGCTCCGGCTCGTAGGTCCGTAGCTTTAACGATAGCGGGGGAGAGCTTTTTTACCCCGTCAAAGATTGCCACTTTTCCTTCTACCCTAATGGATGCACCCATACGTTTTAGCTCATCCACATGTTTGAAACGACCTTCAAAAATGTTTTCCGTAACCGAACCGGTGCCTTCGGAAATTGCCAGCAGGCTGGACATCGGTTGCTGTAAATCCGTTGGAAATCCCGGGTAAACCAGGGTTTTAATATCGGTACTTGAGGTTCTTTTCGGAGCTTTTACCCGGATCTCATCTCCGTTTACTTCAATGGATACATCCATCTCTTTTAGCTTGGCGGTAAGGGATTCCAAGTGTTTTGGAATTACGTTTTTAACTAGAACGTCTCCCGTTGTGGCTGCAGCTGCAATCATATAGGTTCCGGCTTCGATTTGATCCGGAATAATCGCATGTTGGCAACCCCCAAGCTTTTTGACCCCTTCAATTTTAATGGTATCGGTTCCGGCGCCTTTCACCTTTGCACCGAGGCAGTTCAAAAAATTCGCAACATCTACGATATGGGGCTCTTTGGCCGCATTTTCAATGATGGTTTCCCCTTTTGCCTTTACCGCTGCAAGCATAATGTTGATCGTTGCACCGACACTGATCACATCCAGATAGATTTTTGCTCCCTTAAGCTCTCGTGCCTGTACGGAGATAATTCCCTTTTCAATTTTCACTTTTGCTCCCAGGGCCTCAAAGCCTTTGATATGTTGATCGATCGGTCTCGATCCGATATGACATCCCCCGGGATAAGCCACCTTCGCTTTATTAAATCGACCGAGTCCCGCCCCTAAAAAATAATAGGAGGCTCTAAGGCCTCGAGCCATCTCATAATCGGCCTTGCATTCTTTTACTTTCCCGAGTTCAATGCTTACGGTGTTCCTACTTTGCCGATTCACCTGGGCATTCATCGTCTCTAATATATGGAGGAGGGTTCGAGTATCACTGATGTCCGGGAGATTTTCGATAAGGGTCTCCTCTTCTGCCAGAATGCTTGCCGGTAGTATTGCTACTGCCGCATTTTTAAACCCGCTGATCTCTACTTCCCCTTTTAACTTCTTTCCGCCTTGTATCACAAATTTATTCATTATTTTTCACTGATAAGTATCAGCTGTCACCACCTTTTCCTTTGTCACTTTGATCTTTATTATTCTATCATTTTTTATTGCTTATTTCTACAGTAGAAGGTACTATCCTTCGTCGATAGGCTCCTGATTTTGAAAATAGTAACCTATACCCCGTTTGGTAAGAAGAAACGTCGGCCTCTTCGGATAGTCTTCTATCTTTTCCCGGAGTCTTCGAACGGTTACATCCACGGTTCGAAGATCACAGTAAATCTCCTCGCCGGTTCCGTAACCCCATACCGCTTCCAATAAGGCTTTTCGGGAAAACACCTGTCCCTCTTTTTTATATAGAAACTTTAACAATTGATATTCCCGTATACTGAGTTTCAGGGGATCGGTCCTTTTGTAAGCTTCATGCTTTTTACGATCGAAAGAAAAAACTTTTTTGTTGTCCGGCCGGTTTTTCCTTTCCTCTAAAAAAAATTTCTCTTTCCGGAAATGAGCTTTTATTCGGGCCAGAACTTCATCCGCATGATAGGGAATTTCTATGTAGTCATCTGCACCGATTTCTAGAACTTGTACTTTCGAAGCGATTCCCCTCTCCTCGCTTAATACCAGTAGCGGAGGCAAGGGATTATTTTGCTGGCAGAGAGGAATAATTTCTTTTAACTCAGAAACAGACCAGCCTTCCACCAGGAGGACCTCCGGCTTTTTTCCTATAAGATAGGAAGTAACAAGTTCCCTGTCCATACAAAGACTGACCGGGTATCCTTCCTGCTCAAGTCGACTCATAAGACTCCAGGAAATGTCCCGTTCTTTCTTAATAATCAGCACGCTTCGCCCCATAACCAAAACCCCTTTTCCAAATTTTTCGAATACTCTTTCATTATCCAGTAAATTCTCCAATTTGTCCAGTTTATCTTAGCAGACCTTGTTTCCTAGCCGCAGCAAGTGTAAAAAACACTCTTTATACTGAAAAAGGAACAGCCTTTAAGCTGTTCCTTAGTATCGTCTATTCAGATATCAATTTTAGTAACTGACAAAATTTAAAGGATTGGTGGGATGTCCGTTTTTGCGCACTTCAAAGTGAAGGTGGGGACCGGTACTTCTTCCTGTATTCCCCATGGAACCGATCTTGGCGCCTTTGAAAACCCGCTGTCCACGACTTACATTAATCCCATTCAAATGGGCATAATAGGTCTGATAACCGTTTTCGTGATTAATGATTACCAGATTTCCGTAGCTCCCCCGATATCCGGCAAACTCCACTCGTCCGGCGTCTGCAGACTTTATAGGGGTACCCGTAGGTCCAGCTACATCAATTCCATTGTGCATGGTTCCCCATCGCGGACCGAATCGCGAGGTTAGTCGCCCTCGGGTCGGGCTGCTAAAAGCTCCCGTTGCCACGGTTGTCGGTCTTTCTGCGGTTCCTCTTGCCACAATACGCGTAACCGGTTCCGACAGGATCTTTTCCTCTTCGATCTCTAAATCCACTTTCCGACCGTTTTCCCGTATAATGTATCCGCTAATTTCCCGTTCACCGATCGCCCCTTGCTGGGTGATCTTACGGTCCCCTTCATAAAGAGAATCAGTATCGTTGTATTCGGTTTCAAAATCAATTTCTTCGGTGTATTCCACATACTCTACGGTTCGTACCGTAATATAAGGCCTCGGTACAACGAGATTCAGTTCATCGCCGATGCTGATCATATGGAGATCTTCCAAATGACTATTGGCTTTTTCTATTTCCTCGGATGTCAGCCCGTATTGTTTGGCAATTTCCGAAATGGTTTCCCCTTCTTTAACGGCATGAACCTTTTCTTCGTCGGTGCCGTTTTGCAAAACTCTTAGGGCCGTTTCCGTTTCTTCCACTTCGCTTAGGGAAACCAGGGTTTCCTGAATTTCCACTTCTTCATGAAACTCAATGGTGTCGTATTCCGTCTCTTCATCGATAAAATCTTCTTTGATCGTCTCTAAAATCTCCAGAGCTTCTTTTTCACTCCGAACATTCACAAGTGCCTGCCCTTCAATTTCAATCGCATAGGCCTGTACATTGTAATCGATACTTCGAAGAATCCTTTTCTCAATTACCGATAAGTCTGTCAAAGGACTTTCCTTTTCCTTGAATTCCCCTTCTACAAAGGAAATGTGCTCATCTTCCACCACAATGTTTTCCTGGTACTGATCCTGCAGATCCTTTTCGATGTCCTCAATCATT
>JBEPWR010000010.1:0-16069 GCA_041642335.1 Eubacteriales bacterium | reverse complement strand
GTACCCACAATGGCATTGACCTCTGGAAGCTCCTCCAGTAAGTCCTGGGCGTAGCGCTCTCCAAGGCATCCCGCCACAATCAGGGTCTTTAAGTGGTCTTTCTTCAGTTTCCCCATCTCGAGGATCTGATTGATGGACTCCTCTTTTGCGGCCTCAATAAATCCACAGGTGTTTACCACTATGGCATGGGCCAAATTTTTATCCTGGGTAATCTCATACCCGTTTTTCTGTAAGATTCCCAGCATCAGTTCCGAGTCAATTAAATTTTTGGAACAGCCCAGGGATTCAATATAAACCTTTAACGGCATTTCATCTACTTCCTTTCCTTCTCTATCAGCAACTTTATTGCATGCGCTTATACGCTTTTTCTTTCTTAACTAGGATACAGTTTATCATATTTTAATCCTTTTGTGAAAAGAAGAATCAAATTATTCTTTCGGGGGTTCAGGATTCTCGGAAGCTCCGCTGTTTTCAGCATCCCTGCTTTCTTCCTGCTGGCGCTCGGCTTCCTTGGAAATCAGCACCCGTCGGGGCTTCGATCCTTCATGACCGCCTACGACGCCGCCTTCCTCCAGGGCATCAATTAACCGGGCCGCGCGGTTGTAGCCGATTTTAAACTTTCGCTGCAGCATGGATACTGATGCCTGTTCCCGTTCGATGACCAGGCTCCGGGCATCGTTGTAGAGCACATCTTCCGGGTCCTCCTTGGGCTTTTCCTCCACTTCGATTTCTTCCAGTAAGGACAGCTGATACTCCGGTTCTTCATCGGTTTTTCCCTTTAGGAAGGAGACCACCCTCTCCACTTCCTTTTCCTCAACAAAGGATCCCTGCAGACGCTGGGGTTTGTTGGCGCCGATGGGCTGGAAAAGCATATCCCCTTTTCCGAGGAGCTTTTCCGCGCCGCCGGTGTCGATTATGGTTCTGGAGTCCACCTGGGAGGCTACGGAAAAGGCGATTCTCGACGGAATATTGGCCTTGATTACCCCGGTAATGACGTTTACCGACGGACGCTGGGTCGCAATGATCAAATGAATCCCTGCGGCTCTGGCCATCTGGGCAATCCGGCAGATCTTATCCTCCACTTCCCCGGGAGCCACCAGCATTAAATCCGCCAGCTCATCGATGATGATCACAATATAGGGAAGTTTGTCTTCGGGGAACTTCTCATTGTAGCCCCCGATATCCTTTACGCCGTTTTCGGCGAACTGTTCATAGCGTTTGGTCATTTCATCCACCGCCCAGCTCAGGGCACTGGTGGCTTTTTTCGGGTCGGTAACCACAGGGATCAGCAAGTGGGGAATCCCGTTGTACTGATTGAGCTCTACGACCTTGGGATCCACTAAAATCAGCTTCACCTCATCGGGCCTGGCCCCATAGAGAATACTTAAAATCAAGGTATTGATACACACACTTTTCCCGGAGCCCGTGGCACCGGCGATCAGTAAATGCGGCATTTTGGAGATATCTCCCATAACCGGAACCCCGGCCACGTTTTTGCCCAGGGCAAAGGGAATCTTTTCTTTGCCCGCTTGAAAGCCTTCGGATTCCAGAAGTTCCCGAAGGTCCACCATGGAGGTTTCCTCGTTGGGAATTTCGATCCCGATGGCGGCTTTTCCCGGAATCGGGGCTTCGATTCGAATGGCGGAGGCCGCCATATTCAGCGCGATATCGTCGCTTAAGTTTACGACTTTACTGACCTTTACCCCGATCTCGGGCTGCAGTTCGTAGCGGGTGATGGACGGTCCTTTGCTGAAACGGACGACCTTGGCGCTGACACCGAAGTTCTTTAGGGTTTCTTCCAGCACCTTCGCTTTTTTGACCATATATTTACGATCGGAATTTTCTTCCCTTTTGGCTCTGCGGGTAAGGAGATCCGTTGAGGGAAACTGATAGGGTTTTTCCTCTCCCTTAAGGCCGATATTCTCAAATTCCGACATGTCTTCTTTTTCTCCGTTCTTCCCTTTTCCGACGGAATCAATGGAGAGCTGACCCTTGATCGGCTCCGAATCATTGCCGGAATTCCCGGGTCCGGAGTTCCCGCTTCCGGAATTACCGCTTCTCGGGCCTTTATCCTTGGGCTGATAATACTCGGGACTGAAGGCTTCCGGCGGAAGGCCTTTTTTAACCGGTTTTTCCGATCTTTCCGGGCTTTCCGGGCTTTCGAAATTTTCCCTAGTCCCGTAAGACGCCTCCCCGGACGGGTCTTCCTCCCGACTCAGGGCCCAGCGGGGCTCATCTTCCAAATCCTTTTCCCCGTCGGCGGTTTCCGGATCCGCCTTTGTAAGCTGGTCCGTTTCAATGGTTTTCTTACTTTCCTTGGCTTTTGCCGCCAGGGCTTTCTTTTTCTGTTCTTCCTTCAGGAGTCTTCGGTTTTTGGCTTTGGTTTTATAGACGTCGAGCTTCTCCTTGAGAAACTTTTGAAGTCCGCCGAAGATTTTTTTCAGGTTTTGATAAATGGAAATTCTGGTATAGACAATAAATCCGATCAAGAGCCCGCTTAGGGTGATAATAAAGGTTCCCCAGATCCCGAAAAGGCTTACAAGAAAATAGGAAATTGTCATCCCCAGCATCCCGCTTCCCTGACCCTCGGCGCCGAGGGAGAAGTAATTTCCGATGCGCTGAAGGAGATTATCCTCGGGATACTGCAGGTGATAATCCACCAGCAGACTTCCCTCCATTAAGGAAGTGAATACCAGCAGGGCAATAAATAATAAGGTGAAAAACACAATATTCCGTCGCTCTTTCAACAGTTCCTCCCGGCCTATGGAAATAAAGCCCAGGGCAATAAAAATAAAGGGGACGATTCGTGCGGAGCCTGCCAGCAGTCCCCGGAAGAAGTAATTGATCCCTTCGCCGATGGCACCGCCGCCGACGTCCATAATGGCAACCAGGAGCAATAGTCCCACAGCGATCAGGGCAATCCCCCGAATTTCATTCGTATATTTTTGTTTCGACGCTTTCCGTCGTTTTTTACTTTTACCGGCCATTTTCTTCACCTCGTTTTGTTCATTCGCTATGTACGAGAAAAAAACATAAACCACAGGGTTTATGCTTTAATCTTGTGTGCTTTAGTTGTACTACTTTTTAAATTTATCTTCTTTTTTCAATAAGGCCTTTCGAGATAAACTTACTTTACCGCTTTTATCAATATCAATGACTTTTACTTCCATTTCCTGTCCTTCTTCAAGCACATCCTCCACTTTGTTTACCCGCTCATGGGCAATGTTGGATACGTGCAGCAGGCCTTCCTTACCGGGAAGGATTTCCATGAAGGCTCCGAAGTTGGTGATCTTTACGACTTTACCCATATAGGTTTCGCCGATTTCCGGGTCTTTGATGATGTTTTCGATAATCTGCATCGCTTCTTTTCCGGCTTCCGCATTTTCCGCCGCAATATAGATGCTTCCGTCATCTTCGATATCAATTTTCACGCCGGTTTCATCAATAATCTTATTGATGACCTTACCGCCGGCTCCGATGACTTCTCTGATTTTATCGGGATGGATCTTCATCTGCAGAATTCTAGGGGCGTAAGGGGATAATTCCGGCCGAGGCTCGGAAATCACTTTTTGCATTTCGCCCAGAATGTGCAGCCGTCCGATTCTTGCCTGCTCCAGGGCTTCCTTTAAGATTTCTTTGGTGATTCCGGCAATTTTCATATCCATTTGCATGGCAGTAATTCCGTCTTCGGTTCCCGCAACTTTAAAGTCCATGTCTCCAAGGAAGTCTTCCATTCCTTGAATATCGGAAAGCACGGCTACGGTATCATCTTCACGCATTAATCCCATGGCAATTCCGGCAACCATTTTCTTTAAGGGTACTCCGGCGTCTAGCAGTGACAGGGTACTTCCGCAGACACTGGCCTGAGAGGTGGAACCGTTGGAAGCTACGACTTCCGATACTAAGCGAAGGGTGTAGGGGAATTCCTCTTTGGTCGGGATCATCGGCTCAAGAGCCCGTCCCGCTAGCGCACCGTGACCGATTTCCCGTCGTCCCGGCCCTCGCATAAATCCGGTTTCTCCCACACTGTAAGGCGGGAAGTTGTAGTGGTGCATATATCGTCGGGATTCTTCAAGTCCCAGTCCGTCAATGATCTGCACTTCTCCAACGGCACCAAGGGTGGCGGTGGTAAGAACCTGGGTCTGACCTCTGGTAAAGAGTCCGGAACCGTGGGTCTTCGGAAGTACACCGACATCGCAGGAGATCGGTCGGATTTCATCGGTTTTCCGATCATCGGGACGCACATTCTCATGTACGATCATCTGTCGAAGGTGATGCTTTTCGATCTCTTTTAGTATTGATTTGATGTCTTTTTGAATCTGAGCCAGATTTTCGTCGTTCTCATATTGCTCCAGGAAATGACCAAGAATTTCTTCCTTGTTTTCTCCGATTTTGTCCATTCGTTCCTGCTTATCGAAGGTTTTAATGGCGGTTTTAATTTTTTCTCCGCCGTATTCCTTCACTCTGCGACGAAGGTCTTCGTCAATTTGGGGAACTTTTGCTTCCATTTTAGGTTTGTTGACTTTTTCAACAATTCCCTCAATAAAGGTTACAATTTTTTTGATCTCTTCGTGGGCATACAAAATCGCATCCAGCATGATATCCTCTGAAGCTTCATTAGCACCGGCTTCCAGCATCAATACCGCATCTTTCGTTCCTGCCACCGTCAGATCGATTAAGCTGTCTTCCAGCTGTGCTTCACCGGGATTTACCACATATTCTCCGTCGATCATCCCAAGCTTGATGCCGCCGATGGGTCCATCAAAAGGGATATCCGAAATTGATAGCGCCACGGACGTACCGATCATTGCTGCAATTTCCGGTGAACATTCCTGATCTACGGACATCGCCGTTGCAACAACCTGCACACTGTTTCGGTAGCCGTCAGGGAATAAGGGGCGAATCGGCCGGTCAATTAAACGACAGGTCAGGATCGCATTTTCCGTAGGTCGTCCCTCTCTTTTAATAAATCCTCCGGGGATTTTTCCAACAGCATACATCCGCTCTTCATAATCCACACTTAGGGGAAAGAAATCCATTCCCTCCCGGGGTTCTTTTGAGGCGGTTGCCGTAACCAGTACAGCGGTTTCTCCGTATTTTACTAAACAGGATCCGTTGGCCAGTTGGGCAATTCTTCCGGTTTCAATTACGAGGGGTTTCCCTCCAAGTTCCATTTCAAAAATTTCCATACGTTAATCGTTCTCCTCTCTCTTCTCTTCTTCTTCTTTTCTTCTTCTTTCCTGCATAAACACTTTAAATTTCCTGCGTAAAGGTTTAAACTCTATTATTAATTACATCACGAATATTCCACGCTTTTAAGCCCTTCCCATAAGGTCCAGAGAACATCCGATATAATAAAGGCGATTTTGATTTTCCTAAGGCCATTTTACCATTTTTCAAAAAAAATTGCTACATTCAATAATAGAGCGGGTGGATACCCGCTCTGTTATTATTTTCTTAAGTTCAGTTTTTTCAGGATATCTCTGTATTTTTCGATATCTTGATTTCTCAGGTAGTTCAGAAGATTTCTTCTTTTACCTACCATTTTCAGTAGACCTCTTCTTGAGTGGTGGTCCTTCTTGTGGGTCTTAAGGTGCTCGTTTAAGTGGTTGATTCTTTCGGTAAGCAGTGCAATTTGCACCTCTGAAGAACCGGTGTCACTTTCGTGTACCTTATACTGGTCGATAATGCTGTTCTTTTGATCTTTGTTCATTGTATTTCCTCCTTGGTTTTTTAGCCCCCAATCTAAGTAATCGCCGGAGTTGTCGATTTACCGAGAACGGGTTGCATTGATTCTCTAATAGTTTATCATATTCGTCCTGGAATGTAAATGGACTTTCGCCGCTTCGGCGTCCTTTTCAATCTGGCGCTTTAGTTCCTCGGGACTGTCAAAGGGAATCTGTCCCCGCAGGTTTTTGACAAAAATGGTCTCCACGGTACGGGAATAAAGATTGCCCTGAAAATCCATAAAAAAAGACTCCACTTCCGCGGATCGGTCGTTGAATTTCGGCTGATGTCCCACGGAGGTCACACTGGGATAAAGCCTGTCCTCCACCTTTGAAAATGTGGCGTAAACCCCGCTTCCGGGTAAAATCTGATTGCTGTCAATTTTAATATTGGCCGTGGGAAAACCGAGGGTGGACCCCAGTCCCTTTCCCCGAATCACCGGACCCCGGATTGCGTAGTACCTGCCGAGATAGTCTTTCAGGGATTCGACTTCGCCCTTTTCAATCAAGGCCCGGATTTTTGAACTGCTGACCTTCTCCCCGTCAAACTCATAGGGCGCGATCGTGCAGACTTCAATGCCCAGCTGATCTCCGAGTTCTTGTAGCAGCCGGGGATTTCCTTTGGCCTTTTTGCCGAAACGGTAGTCAAAGCCCACAACGATCAGTTTGCTTTTCAACTGTTTTACAAGGATTTCCCGGACAAAGTCCTCAGGTTCCATGTTCTTAATCTCCTCATTAAAGTGCTCAAGGATCAGCTCTTTTATCCCGCAGTCATAAAAGAGTTCCGCCTTTTTCTGAAGGCTGGTAATCTCCTTTAGAGTGGCCTCTCCCTGGTACTTTCTCGGATGGTTTAAAAAGGTATAGACACTGGGACAGAGCTTAAGGGCTTCGGATTTCTCACAGATCTTCTTTAGCAGCTGCTGATGCCCCAGATGCACCCCGTCGAAATTCCCCAGGGCTACACCCCGGTGGCTTAGCGATTTATAGTTTTTGTCGAGTTTTAGTATATTCATGGTTATCCCTCTAAAGAATGACTTTGACAAACTTCATTTTTTCCCGGTCTTCCTCGCTGACGATCTCGCCGATGCCGATAAACCGGTCCTGTAAGTATATGCGGTAGTGCTGATTTTTCATATGCCGCTTTAGTGCCTGGCTTTCCTCGGGGCTTAAGGGAATTTTGTTGCCGTTTAAGGCGAGTTTTTCGTACTTCTCCGGCACCGGATATTTCGGATAATGGCCCAGCGGGTAGTCCACGGGATAGAGGAGTTTTTTAACGGCGTCTTCTTCCAGCTGTAAAAAATCCTCCAGATGAATTCCCTCTTCGATGGTGAAGGGTCCGGACTTTCGTCTTTCCAGGGCGGCCATTGCCCCGCCGACGCCCAGTTTTTCTCCGATATCGTGACAGAGGGTTCGAATATAGGTCCCCTTTGAACAGACCACATCCAGGGAAAATTCCGGATCTTCATAGTCCAGAAGCTCAAGAACCTTCAGCTCCACCCGCCGGGTATCCCTCGGGACCTCGATCCCTTCCCGGGCATATTCGTAGAGCTTTCTTCCCCCCACTTTAATGGCCGAGTACATCGGCGGAAGCTGCTCGTATCCCGGCTGAAACAGGGGAAGCTTCTTTTCAATGTCCGCTTTCGATACCTCGACAGGGGTCTCTTTCAGGACCTTGCCGTCCAGATCCTGAGTGTCGGTCACAATGCCCAGACGACAGGTGGTCCGGTAGGCTTTTTCCTTTTCGAGAAGGAACTGGGAAATTTTCGTTCCCTGGCCCACACAGATGGGCAGCACCCCCGAGGCATTGGGATCCAGCGTACCGGTATGTCCGACTTTTTTGATGCCCAGTTTTTTTCGTACCTTGAATACCACATCATGGGAGGTCATCCCGATGGGCTTTATAATATTGAGTATCCCGTCCATGGAAATTCCTCCTTTAGGGCAGCCGCTCTTCCAGGGCTTTTATTATGGCCGTTTTCGTTTCCTGTAAACTGGTTTTCACCGTGGCCCCCGCAGCGTTTTCATGACCGCCGCCGCCAAAGGACCGGGCCAGTGCGTCCACAGGATAGGTTCCTTTTGAACGAAGACCGATTTTTGTAGCGCCGCTTTCCGTCTCTTTTAAGACCACGGAGATTTCCACGCCGCGAATATCCCGGGTAAAATCAATCAGCTCATCCAGCCCCTGAATATCCAGGCCGTAGTCCTTCAGGACCTTCTGACTTAAGGTCGTCAGCGTTACTCTTCCGTCGCAGAGGGGATCCAGATCCTTTAACACCTCTCCGAGAAGTTTCACTTCCTGAATGTTCCTACTTTGAAAGACCTCCTGATAAATCCGGTTCTTATCGACGCCGAGGGCTAAGAGCTCCGCCGCCGTCTGCAGGGTTTTCGGTGCGGTGTTATCATACATAAAACTTCCCGTATCCGTTACAATCCCCGTATATAGGGCTGTGGCCCCCGGATAGTTCACCGGAAGGTCCAGCTTTTTAATTAAATCATAGACCATTTCGCAGGTGGAGGAAATTTCCGTATCCACCCAGTTGATATGGCCGAAGTCGGGATTTTTCATATGATGATCAATGTTGATTACGGTTCCCGCCTCCCGAAGAATTTCTTCGCTGTAATCCAGTCTTGAGGCCTGACCGCAGTCGAGCACAAAAAGAAGATCCAAGTCTTGCCCCATGCCCTTCTTATAGAGCACATAGGGATTGTCCTCTCTTAGAAACTCGTATTTTTCCGGAATCTTATCGTTGATAAAGAGGGTTACGGATTTTCCCATATCCAACAAGGCCTGGCCCAGTCCCGCCACAGAGCCGAGGCTGTCGCCGTCGGGACTCTTGTGGGAGATCAGGCCAATGGTTTTTGCGTTCTCAATTGCCGTTCGGATCTTACTGATCATGGGAATCTCCGGATTCTTCGCCGTTCTTTTCGGCATTTTCAGCATTCCGGGCTTCCTCTTTCTCCCGGACCTCATTAATCTTTTGATGCATCCGTACTCCCTGCTCAATGGACTCGTCCATTTTGATCACAATTTCCGGAGTAAAGTGGGCGCTGATCCGTTTTCCCACTTCTTTTCTCAGAACCCCTTTGGCATGATCCAGGGCTTCAATGGTATTCTTCTTTTCCTCCTCGGAACCCAGCACACTGATAAAGAGTGTGGCGTATCGAAGGTCCCGGGTCACGTCCACATCGGTTACCGAGGTAATGGGAGCAATTCTCGGATCCCGAAGTTCATCCCGAATAATTTTACTGCTGATTTTTTTGATTTCTTCCGCCAGTCGTTGTTCTCTTGAATAAGCCATCATCATCTTCCTTTCTCTTGAGGCTATTTATTCAGCTTTCGTTCCACTTCCTGAATCTCATAGGCTTCGATAATGTCGCCTTCTTTTACGTCGTTGAAATTCTCAATACCCACACCGCATTCGTAGCCTTTGACCACTTCCTTGGCCTCATCCTTGAATCGTCGCAGGGAATCGATTTCGCCTTCATGAACCACAATTCCGTCCCGAACCAGTCGGATTTTGGATTTTCTGGTGATTTTTCCTTCCAGTACATAACAACCGGCAACAATTCCGGCATTCGGCACTTTAAAGGTGGCCCGCACTTCCACTTTCCCAAGGTCCACTTCTTTGAACTCCGGATCCAGCATTCCTTCCATGGCCGCTTCAATATCTTCAATGGCCTTGTAGATGATTCGGTAGGTTCGAAGGTCCACCTCTTCGCTTTTGGCGAGGGATGTGGCCGAGGACGTCGGTCGGACGTTGAATCCGATAATAATCGCATTCGATGCGGAGGCCAGCATTACGTCGGTCTCGGTAATAGCGCCTACGCCACCGTGAATCGGCTTGATGACCACTTCTTCGTTGCTAAGCTTTAAGAGGGACTGTCGTACCGCTTCTACAGAACCCTGTACATCGGCTTTGACGATAATGTTTAACTCTTTGAGTTCCCCTTCTTTCATTCGGTCATAGAGATCTTCCAGGGATACCCGTTTATCGGATTTTACTTTGTCTTCCTTGATCTTGCTTTGGCGCTTGGCCGCAATGTTTCTGGCCATTTTCTCGTCGTCCACCACAATCAGCTTATCTCCGGCCTTGGGTACTTCCGAAAGTCCGGTGATTTCCACCTCGGTGGCAGGGCCTGCTTTTTTCAGGCGTTTTCCGGAATCATTGACCATGGCCCGTACTTTTCCTGAGGCAAGGCCTACAACGACATTGTCGCCGATTTTCAAGGTTCCGTTTTTCACAAGTACGGTGGCTACCGCACCCCGTCCTTTATCCAGGTTGGCCTCGATTACAATTCCCAGGGCTTTCCGGTTTGGATTGGCTTTCAGTTCTTCCATTTCCGCAACCAGCAGAATGGTCTCGAGCAGTTGATCAATTCCGGTACCTTCGATGGCGGAAACTTCAACGGCGATTACATCGCCACCCCATTCTTCGATAACCACATTGTGCTCGGTAAGTTCCTGCTTTACACGGTCCGCGTTGGCTCCGGGCTTATCAATTTTATTGATTGCCACGATCATTGGAATTTCCGCGGCCTTTGCGTGATTGATCGCTTCAATGGTCTGGGGCATCACACCGTCATCGGCGGCCACAACGAGAATGGCAATATCCGTAGCTTTTGCACCACGGGCCCGCATGGAGGTGAAGGCCTCATGTCCCGGGGTATCCAGGAAGACGATTTTCTGATTGTTGATCTGAATCTCGGAGGCTCCGATATGCTGGGTAATGCCTCCGGCTTCCGTATCCACATGCTTGGTCTTTCGAATGGCATCAAGCAGGGTGGTTTTTCCGTGGTCTACATGTCCCATTACACTGATAACCGGTGACCGAAACTCCAGATCCTTCGGATCGTCCTCTTCGATTTCAAAGTCCAACAGTTCTTCGGGATCTTCCACGTCTTCCTCTTCGCTTTCCTTCATGGTTACCTCTATACCATAGTCACTGGCGATCAGTTCTGCGGTATCATAGTCCACCTCTTGATTGATTGCCGCCATAATGCCCAGCTGTACTAATTTCCCAATGATCTCATTGGGGTTTTTATCCAGTTTTTCTGCTAAATCCTTTACGATGATCTTCTCTTCTAATTCTATTATGTCATCCACCTCATTCTTTTCTTCGGTTTTGTCTTCCCTTCGGCTCTCCTCATGAGATCTGCCGTTTCCTTTGTTTCGCTGTTTTTTCTGTTCTTTTTTCGAAAGCTTTTTCTTCTTGGCTTTCTTATTGGTCTTTTTCGGTTCTTCCTTGGCTTCCGGCTTTTTTTCCGCTTCCCCGCTTGCTTCCTTACCGGTTTCTTTTTTGGGCTCAGCAAAAAGCTCTTCAATGATCTTAACTTCCTCTTCCTCCAGGCTGCTCATGTGGGAGTTAACCTCAATGGAAAGCTCTTCCAGTTTGTTGATAAGTTCCTTGGAACTCATATCCAGTTTTTTTGCTAATTCGTACACTCTGACCTTTGACAAATCAAACACCCCCTATATTTTAGGCTAGTGACTGCAGTCGATCAACTCTAGTATTTTCTTTGCAAAGTTGGGATCGGTAATCCCAACAACAGCCCTAGTTTTCTTGCCGATGGCATGCCCCAGAGTCTCCTTTTGGAAGGCCACCCTGAAGGGTATGTCTCGATAATTGCTTTTGTCCGTAAATTTCTTTTTGGTACCGTCGGAGGCGTCCTCCGCGATGATCACGAGTTTGGCCTTTCCCGCCTTGATTGCGGCAAGCACCCCTTCTTCTCCTGAGACCACCTGTCCGGCTCTCATCCCCAGACCCATAAGTCCCAGGGCTTTTTGTTTAGGTTTCATCGGTGGCTATCTCCTCCAGTAATTTATCATATACGGCTTTGGGCACTTCACATTTAAAGGACCGGTTCAGGCCGCGGTTTTTAATCGCCAGTTCCAGACAGGCTTTTTTCGGACAGATATAAGCGCCTCTGCCCTGGGCTTTTCCTGTGGTATCCAGGGATACTTCCCCGGCCTTGTTTCGAACCACCCGGACAAGCTCCCGTTTATCCTTTAATTCCCCGCATCCGATGCATTTTCGGAGGGGGGTTTTACGCTTTTTCATGGGATCACCTCTTATTTCCCCTCACTGGGGTCTTCTTCCGGCGCTGTTTCACTCTCCGTTGTCATATCCACGGCTTCCTCTTCATCTTTGGTATCCGGAGTTTCCGTCTCCACCACATCCTCTTCGGGGATCAGGTTCTCTTCAGTAACGGTGGTTTCTGCAGCTTCCGGTTCTTCACCGACATCCAGGGGCTCCACTTCTTCCCCGAACTCCGGAGAACCCGCTTCTTTATGCTGGGTTTCGGATTTTATATCAATTTTCCATCCCGTAAGCTTTGCGGCAAGTCTTGCGTTCTGCCCTTCCTTACCGATGGCCAGGGACAGCTGATAATCCGGTACAATGACCCGAGCCGCTTTATCCTTTTCGCTGGTCATTACCTTGACCACCTTGGAGGGACTGAGGGCTGCGGTAATAAACTCTTTTGGGTCCTCGCTGTATTTGATGATATCCATTTTCTCGCCGCTGAGTTCCTCGACGATCCGCTGCACCCGGCTGCCTTTATGGCCGACACAGGCGCCTACGGGATCCACGTTTTCATCCAGGGATTTTACCGCAAGTTTCGAGCGGAAACCGGCTTCTCTGGAAATGCCCACAACCTCCACAACTCCGTCGTGAATTTCCGGAACTTCCAGTTCAAACAGCCGTTTAACCAGTCCGGGATGACTTCTGGACAGCAGAATCTGCGGTCCTTTGGTGGTTCTTTTCACCTCAAGAATATAGGCTTTGATCCGCTGATTGTGTACATATTCCTCGGTGGGTACCTGTTCATTGGGCTCCAGGATCCCTTCGGTTTTTCCAAGGTCCACAAATACCAGCCCTTTGGATACTCTTGAAATGGTTCCGGTAATAATGTCGGATGCCCGGTTTACATACTCTTCGTAAACCACACCCCGCTCGGCTTCCCGGATTCGCTGTACGACTACCTGTTTCGCGGTTTGTGCGGCAATTCGTCCGAAGTTTCTCGGAGTTACTTCCTCTTCGACAATATCGCCGATTTCATAATTCGGATGTTTTTCCTTGGCATCCTCCAGGGAAATTTCCTGAGTTTCATCTTCCACGTCCTCCACAACCGTCTTTTGGGAATAGACCTGGATCTCTCCGGTATCCTCCTCAATGTTTACACGAACATTCTGTGACGATCCGAAGTTTCTTTTATAGCTGGAAATTAAGGCTGCTTCAATGGCTTCCAATAATATTTCCTTGGAAACCCCTTTCTCCCGTTGAATTTCTTCAAGGGCGTTGATAAAATCTAACTTCATCCTTCTACCCCCTTATAGTTTTACTGCGAGTTTCGCACTGGCAATTTTTTCTTTTGGTATGCTGACGGTTTCCTGATTGCTTAAAAGGAGCTCTACCTTTTGGTCCACAAGACCCAGAAGCTCTCCTTCGAAGACTTTTTCGCCCTTTAAGGCTTCATAGAGCTTTACTTCGATGTTCTCGCCGGTAAAGCGGTGATAGTCCTCCTCCTTTTTCAGCGGGCGGTCCAGTCCGGGTGAGGAGACCTCCAGAAAATAGGCTTCATCGATAAAATCTTCCCGGTCCAGGGGTTCGCTGACCTTCTCACTGACGGTTTGGCAGTCCTCTAAGGTAATGCCCCCCTCTTTGTCCATATAAATCCGTAAGTACCGGTGGGGTCCTTCTTTTACGTATTCCACATCCACGAGTTCAAATGCATCACCGACGGCGGACGTCACCAACGATGCCACACGCTCTTCCACTTCTTTTCTTTTCAAATTTTCGTGCCTCCTTTTAACATTAAGGTTTTTTTCAATCTATTACTGCATCACTTTTTCCTGATTTCCTCTTATATAAATAGGAAAGAGTGGGTATGTTTCTCCCACTCTTCTACGGCAAAGTCCTCTGATTACAAATAGTATATCATAATCCCCAAATTTACACAAGCTAAAATAGGGATAATTGATTGGTTTCAGGGAGGTCCAGGATGCATCGGTTTTCCTTCAGGGCCTCGATTACGGTTTTGGAAACCCTGGTCTTTTGCACCAGATCCTGAATCGATAAAAACTCCCCCTGGGCCCGGCCGTGCACAATGTTCTTCGCCGCATTTTCCCCGACGCCCTGGAGGGATTTCAGCGGCGGCAGCAGTTTTCCGTTTAAAATCTGGAAACGGTCCGCATCAGAATGATACAGATCCACCGGGAGCAGCTCGATTCCCCGAAGATACATCTCCAGGGAGACCTCAAGCACCGTCAAGAGGTTCTTCTCCTTGGCGGTGGCGTCGTTTCCAAGACTCTCAATCTCTTTGATCCGGGCCTTCATCGCGTCGATTCCCTTTACCACCAGTCCCGCATCAAAATCATCGGCCTTGGTGGTAAAGTAGGTGGCGTAAAAGGCTTCGGGATGGTAGACCTTATAGCAGGCTATCCGAAAGGACATCATCACATAGGCTGCGGCGTGGGCTTTCGGGAACATATACTTAATCTTTTTACAGGAGTCGATATACCAGTTCGGTACGTCATGCTCCCGCATGGTGGCTTCTTCCTCATCGGTAATCCCTTTTCCTTTACGAACCTTCTCCATAATCTTAAAGGAAAGCTTTGAGGGCAGACCTTTGAGAATCAGGTAGTTCATAATGTCATCCCGAGTGGAGATTACGTCTTTTAACTCCACGACCTCATTTCGAACGAGGTCCTGGGCGTTGTTCAGCCATACGTCGGTCCCGTGGGACAGACCACTGATCCGGACCAGCTCACCGAAGGTGGTGGGTTTGGTATCCACCAGCATCTGTCGTACGAATTTCGTACCGAACTCGGGAATTCCCAGGGTCCCCACAGGGCAGTTCAGCTCCTTGGGATCCACGTCAATTTCCTTTGTGCTGGTAAAGAGGCTGAGGACCCTCGAATCATCCAGGGGCCATTTCAGTGCATCGGTTTCGGTCAGATCCTCGAGCATTTTAATGATCGTCGGTCCGTCGTGGCCGAGAATATCCAGCTTTAAGAGCCGGCCACTGATGGCGTTATAGTCAAAATGGGTGGTGATAACCCCGGACTTTGAATCATTGGCGGGGTACTGGATCGGACAGAAATCATGGATGTCCTTATCCCTCGGCACAATCATGACTCCGCCGGGATGCTGCCCCGAGGTTCGTTTGACCCCGGTGCAGCCGTCCACCAGGCGGTTGATCTCCGCCCGGTTCGAGATGATTTCCTTTTCATCAAGATACTTTCGGATGAAGCCGTAGGCGGTTTTATCGGCAATGGTTCCGATGGTTCCCGCCCGGAAAACCTTGCCTTCCCCGAAGAGTTCCTCGGTATATTTATGGGCTTCGCTCTGGTATTCCCCGGCGAAGTTCAAATCGATATCCGGCTCCTTGTCCCCCTCAAATCCTAAAAAGACTTCAAAGGGAATGTCGTGGCCCTCCTTGATCAGCGGCTCACCGCATTTGGGACAGGTTTTTTCCGGCAGGTCAAAGCCCGAGGCGTAGGAGCCGTCGGTGAAAAACTCCGAGTGCCGGCAGCTGCCGCATACATAATGGGGCGGCAGCGGGTTTACTTCGGTAATATCACTCATGGTCGCCGCAAAGGAGGATCCGACGGACCCCCGGGAACCTACCAGATAGCCGTCTTTTAAGGACCGGGTCACAAGCTTCTGGGAAATCACATAAAGCACCGCATAGCCGTTGGAGATAATGGAATTGAGCTCCTGGTCCAGACGGTTGATCACCAGCTCGGGAATGGGATCGCCGTAGATCCGTTTGGCCTTGGCATAACACATCTTCCGAAGATTTTCCTCGGAGCCCTCAATCTCCGGCGGAAAGGTTCCGTCGGGGATGGGCTTGATGGATTCCACGGAATCCGCGATTTTTCCGGGATTGTCAATGACAATCTCCTCGGCCTTTTCCTTCGGCAGATAAGAAAAAGCACTGAGCATATCCTCCGTGGTCTTTAGGTACAGGGGCGGCTGATTATCCGCATCGTCAAAGCCCTGTCCCGTCATCAGGACCCTTCGGTAAATTTCATCCTCTTTATTAAGGAAATGCACATCCCCGGTGGCGACCACCGGTTTCTGGTATTTCTCCCCTAAGGCGATAATCCTTTTGTTGATCGCCTCCAAGTCCTTAAAGGACGTTAAAAAGCCTTTATCCACTAAGAATCGGTTGTTCTCTATGGGCTGTACCTCCAGGAAATCGTACTCCTGGACCACCCGTTCCACCTTTTCCACCGGATCGTTTTTCAAAAGACCCTGGTAAAGCTCTCCCGCTTCGCAGGCGGTCCCGATAATCAGTCCCTCCCGGTGTTTTCGGATCAGGCTTTTGGGTATTCTCGG
>JBEPWR010000009.1:0-17378 GCA_041642335.1 Eubacteriales bacterium | reverse complement strand
TAAAGGAGGTGTCCAATATCGAACCAACTATAATAATAGGGCTAATCGCAGCTGCAATTGTAGGATGCCTTGCTGGGTATTTTATTCGCAAAAATATTGCAGAAGGAAAAATAAATAATGCAGAAAAATTAGCTGAAAAAATTGAAAAAGAAGCAATCAAAGATGCGGAAACTGCGAAAAAAGAAATTCTGCTCGAGGCAAAAGAAGAAGTCCACCGACTCCGAAATGATTTCGAAAAGGAGAGCCGGGAGCGACGAAGCGAACAGCAGAAAATTGAAAAACGACTGCTTCAAAAAGAAGAAAGTTTAGACCGAAAATCAGAGGGCATAGAAGCCAAAGAGAACAAGTACAACAAGAAACTGAAGGATCTTGAGGACAGAGAAGCAAAAATTGATGAGCTGATTTCCGAGCAGAAGACGAAACTTGAAGAGGTTTCCGGACTGACTCAGGAGGAAGCAAAAAGAATTCTGATGAACGATGTGGAAAAGGAAGCCAAGCATGAAGCGGCTATGATGGTAAAGGAGATTGAACATCAGGCCAAAGAGGACGCGGACAAGAAAGCCCGGGAAATCATCGGCTACTCGATTCAAAAACTGGCAGCGGACCATGTGGCGGAGACCACGGTCACCGTTGTGGAACTTCCCAATGATGAAATGAAAGGAAGAATTATCGGTCGGGAAGGTCGAAATATTCGAACCCTTGAGACCTTAACGGGGATTGATCTGATCATTGACGATACACCGGAAGCCGTAATTTTATCAGGATTTGATCCGATACGACGGGAAGTTGCCCGTATCGCATTGGAAAAACTGATTGTGGACGGAAGAATCCATCCCGCAAGAATTGAGGAAATGGTTGAAAAAGCCAAGAAAGAAGTCGAGGATATCATCAAGGAAACCGGAGAACAGGCAACCTTTGATACCGGAGTCTACGGACTGCATCCGGAGCTTGTACGACTGCTTGGACGACTGAAATACCGAACAAGCTATGGTCAGAATGTATTAAAACACGCCATTGAAGTTTCCCACCTGGCGGGAATTATGGCAACGGAACTGGGACAGGATCCGAAAGTAGCCAAAAGAGCCGGACTGCTGCATGATATCGGAAAAGCCGTGGACCATGAAGTGGAAGGTCCCCATGTGGAAATCGGTATGAACTTAATGAAAAAGTATAAGGAATCCCCGGCGGTTATTCATGCAATGAGTACCCACCACGGAGACTATGAACCGGAAAGTCTGGAGGCAATTTTAATCACCGCCGCCGATGCGGTATCCGCCGCAAGACCGGGAGCAAGAAGAGAAACCCTGGAGTCCTATATCAAACGACTGGAAAAACTTGAAGAGATCGCCAACAAGTATGAGGGCGTGGAAAAGTCCTTTGCCATTCAGGCGGGACGGGAAATTCGAATTATCATCAAACCGGACAATTATAACGACGAGCAGATGGTCCTGCTTGCCCGGGATATTTCGAAGAATATTGAAGCGGATCTGGATTATCCGGGACAGATCAAAGTGAATGTGATTCGGGAAACCAGAGCCATAGAATACGCAAAATAAGCGCTTTTTAGAATAAGAAAAAAACGGGAGGAATGTGAAAACATTCCTCCTTTTTTAATGTTGACAAAACCACTCGGGTATACTATAATAATCTTATTGAATTCCAACTAAACCGCTCGGAAATATTCCTTCGGTTTGATGAGGAGGGTTGATATGAAATTTTCAACAAAGGGCCGATACGGACTTAAAGCCATGTTCGACCTGGCCACACATTACGGTGAAGGGCCCATTGCTTTGAAAAACATTGCCCAACGCCAGGAGATCTCCGAACATTATTTAGAACAGTTAATCGCCACCCTTCGACGGGCCAAACTGGTTAAAAGCGTCCGAGGGGCCCAAGGCGGATACATGTTAAATCATCCCCCGGAAGAAATTACCGTAGGGGATATTATACGGTCTCTGGAAGGTCCCATCGGACCGGCGGACTGTGTAATGGATGCGGATTCCGAGGAATGCATGAATCAGGACTCCTGTGTAACCCGGCTGGTCTGGGCAAGAATCCAGGATAGTGTCAGTGAAGTCATTGACTCCACAACCCTGGCCCATATGCTGGAGGATCAGGAACGCATAAAAAATAAGAACAATTATATGTTTTATATATAAGAAAAGGGGTGTAATAATGGAAAAACGAATTTATATGGACTACTCAGCAACCACACCGATGAAAGAAGAAGTACTCAGTGAAATGATGCAGTTTATGAAAACCGAATACGGAAATCCCTCCAGCATTCATGGCTTCGGAAGAGAGAGCCGTAATGCTGTGGACACCGCAAGAGATCAGATTGCCAAGGTGCTGAACGCCAAATCCAAAGAGATCTACTTTACCGGCGGCGGCTCGGAAGCCGATAACTGGGCCATTAAAGGCTATGCCTTTGCCAACCGGAAAAAGGGAAATCATATCATCACCACGAAAATTGAACATCATGCGGTACTCCACCCTGTGGAATACCTGGAAAAAGAGCATGGTTTTACCGCCACCTATTTAAATGTGGATGAGTACGGTCTAATCGATCTGGATGAGCTGAAAAATGCCATTACCGACGAGACCATACTGATTACCATTATGTTTGCCAATAATGAAATCGGAACGATCCAGCCCATTAAGGAAATCGGAGCCATCGCGAAAGAAAAAGGCGTGGCTTTTCATACCGACGGCGTTCAGGCCTTCGGAAATATCAAGGTGGATGTGGATGACTTAAATATTGATATGATGAGTATGTCCGCCCATAAGCTTCACGGACCGAAAGGCATCGGAGCGCTCTATATCCGACCGGGAATCCGGCTTCATAATCTGATTCACGGAGGCGCCCAGGAGCGGAAAAAACGGGCCGGTACGGAAAACGTTCCGGGAATCGTGGGCTTTGGAAAAGCCACAGAGCTGGCCTACCAAAATATTGAGGCCGACATCCAGGAAAAGACCCGGCTTCGGGATAAGCTGATCAAGGGTATTTTGGAAAAGATTCCCTACACCGTCTTAAACGGACATCCGACCCGAAGACTGCCCAACAACGTCAACATCTGTTTCCGATTTATTGAAGGCGAATCCTTACTGCTGAGTCTGGACATGGTGGGAATTGCCGCATCCAGCGGTTCCGCCTGCACTTCCGGATCCCTGGATCCGTCCCATGTACTCTTATCCCTCGGGCTTTCCCATGAAATCGCCCACGGGTCCCTACGGCTTACCATCGGTGCATTTACCACCGAGGAGGAAGTGGACTATGTCCTTGAGCAGTTACCTCCCATTGTTGAGAGGCTGCGACAGATGTCCCCACTATATGAAGAAATTCAAGGAGGTAATCTATAATGTATACGGAAACTGTAATGGAGCACTTTACCAACCCGAGAAACGTCGGGGAGATCAAGGACGCCGATGGGGTCGGACAGGTAGGAAACCCCAAATGCGGCGATATTATGAAGATGTATGTCAAAATTGATGAAAATGAAGTCATCACCGATGTGAAGTTTAAGACCTTCGGCTGCGGTTCGGCCATTGCCAGCTCTTCCATTGCCACGGAGCTGATCAAAGGCAAAACCGTAAAGGAAGCGCTGAATGTGACCAACAAGAAAGTGGTGGAAGAACTGGGAGGCCTGCCTTCCGTAAAGATTCACTGTTCCGTGCTGGCGGAAGAGGCGATCAAATCCGCAATTTATGACTATGCAACCAAAAACAACAAGCACTACGAAGAGCTTGAAGGCTTTGACCCTGAAGCGGCTCAGGAAGACCATCATTAATCGACGGAATCAACGGAGAAAACACGGTACTGCACTGTGTTTTCTTTTTTTTACATAAATTTTTGGGTATATATTGATTTATATCAAGGAAAATTTCCCTTAGCCTTGGTGAAAAGAATTTTCCGTGATATAATTTTACAAAGCGCACTTGAGAAATAAAAGAGGAGGAACCACCATGAAAGCAAAAGGAGCAAATGAAATTCGAAGAAGCTTTTTAAAATTCTTTGAAGAAAAGGATCACTATATTCAAAAAAGTTACCCTCTTGTCCCCCTGGAGGATCAGAGTTTACTGCTGATTAATGCGGGAATGGCTCCCCTAAAGCCCTACTTTGCCGGCACCAAGGAGCCGCCGAGCAAACGCATGGCAACCTGTCAGAAATGTATTCGGACGGATGATATTGAAAATGTGGGAAAAACCGCACGACACGCCACCTTTTTTGAAATGCTCGGAAATTTTTCCTTCGGCGACTACTTTAAGAAAGAAGCCATCGAATGGTCCTGGGAATTTGTACTGGAGCATCTGGAAATGCCGAGAGAAAATCTTTGGGCGTCGGTCTATGAAGAGGACGATGAAGCCTTTGACCTCTGGCATCAGCATATCGGCCTGGAAAAAGAGCGGATTGTCCGTCTCGGAAAAGAGGATAACTTCTGGGAAATCGGCACCGGCCCCTGCGGCCCCTGCTCCGAGCTCTACTACGACCGGGGACCTTCCTACGGCTGTGATGACCCGGACTGTAAGCCGGGATGTGAATGTGACCGCTTTATCGAATTCTGGAACCTGGTTTTTACCCAGTTTAATAAAGACGAAGAGGGAAATTACACGCCCCTTCCAAATCCCAATATCGATACCGGTATGGGACTTGAGCGGGTGGCAACCATTATGCAGGACGTCAACTCCATCTATGAAATTGATATAGCCAAACGGATTTACGACCATGTGGTCAAAATGAAAAATTCTCCCGAAAAGGAAGGGGAAAGCACGTCCATTAAAATTATTACCGACCATATTAAGGCGGTAACCTTTATGATCGGCGACGGCATTATCCCCAGCAACGAAGGAAGAGGCTATGTGCTTCGACGACTCCTTCGACGGGGGGCCCGGCACGGACGGCTGCTCGGAATCCGTCACACCTTCCTGAAAGACTTGATGGAAACCGTTGTGGAGATCTTCGGCGAGGATTATCCCGAGCTTCATGAGAAGAAGGATTATATCCGAAAGATCATCACCGTGGAGGAGGAAAAGTTCCAGGAGACCATCGGTCAGGGGATGGAAATCCTCGACGGATATATTGAAGCCCTGGAGAAAGAAGGGGAGAAAACCCTGCGGGGCGAAGACGCCTTTAAACTCTATGACACCTACGGTTTTCCGTTGGATTTGACCCTGGAAATCCTGGAAGAGAAGGAAATGGCCGTGGATGAGGCGGCCTTTAACGAAGCCATGGAAAAACAGCGAAACCTTGCCAGAAGTTCAAGGCAGAAACAGGGCACCGAAGGCTGGGCGGAGGATCCCCTCAAAAACGTGGATCCCTACTTAAAGACCAAGTTTACCGGCTACGATTCCTTCATCGAAGAGGCAAAGGTACTGGCCCTTGTGGAAGAGGGAGAGCTTGTGGAGATGGCCACGGAAGGCAAAAAAGTCTTTATGATTACGGACATCACGCCATTTTACGGCGAGAGCGGCGGACAGATGGGGGATCAGGGAAGAGTCTATAATGAGCACTTCGAAGGCAAAGTTCTCGATACCCAGAAGGATAATAACGGAAGAACCTATAAGCTTGTGGAAGTCTTATCCGGCGTGGTCACCACGGAAGACTCCGTAACGCTGCATATCGATGAGAAGCGGCGCTTTGCGACGATGAAAAACCATACGGGAACCCATCTACTGCATCAGGCGCTGAAGGATGTTGTGGGAGACCATGTCAACCAGGCGGGATCCTACGTCAGTGACGAGCGGATGCGTTTTGACTTTAATCATTTTGAGGGCCTTACCAAAGAGGAGATTGAAAAGATCGAGGAACAGGTGAATACGGTGATCTTTAACGGTCAGCCCGTAACCGCCTCGGAAATGTCCTTGGAGGAAGCCAAGAAAAAAGGAGCCGCGGCCCTCTTTACGGAAAAATATGATGCCCGGGTTCGGGTCATTGAAGTGGAGAACTACTCCAACGAACTTTGCGGCGGCTGCCACGTGGATAATACCAGCAAAATCGGGATGTTTAAAATCCTTCATGAATCCAGTGTGGCCTCCGGGGTTCGCCGAATTGAAGCGGTAACCGGCGAAGGCGTGTACCGTCAGCTGAAAGTCCAGGAAGCGCTGATCAGTGAAACCGCGGAAACCCTGAAGGTCCAAAAGGATAATATCCTAAAGCGGATTGAAGAGATTTTAGCGGATCAGAAGGATCAGGCCAAAGCGATCGAATCCCTAAAGAGTAAGCTTGCAGGAGATGTGGTCACCGATTTACTGGACGCCGCAGAAACGGTGAAGGGCGTACCCATGGTCCTTGAGAACCTCGGGGAGAAGGATATGGACGAAATCCGAAAGGTCGGGGACGGTCTGAAGGAAAAAATGGACAGCGGCATTATTGTTCTTGGGGCAAGGAACAACGGAAAAGCCAACTTCATTGCCATTGTCACCAAGGATCTGATTCAAAAAGGTCTCAAAGCCGGAGACATCGTCAAGGTCGGCGCGAAAATTGCCGGCGGCGGCGGTGGCGGAAGACCGGATATGGCCCAGGCCGGCGGAAAGAATCCGGAAAAAATTGAAGAAGCCTTAGCGGCAGTAAAATCCTATGTGGAGGAAACCCTCTAGGTAAAGGCAAGATGAAACAAACCCTTCTGTAATCCACGGATTATGGAAGGGTTTTTAATGGAGAAAAAGGAGGAAGGAAAAATGTTGTACGGAATGCTTTTTTCAGTGTTGGCCGGTGTGATGGTATCAATGCAGGGGATTTTCAATGCACGCCTCAGTGATAAAATCGGCTTCTGGCACACCAACACCTTTGTGCACGGCAGCGGTTTTGTGGTGGCCTTTGTCATTATGCTGATGTTTGAGAATCTGAATTTCAGTCCCTTAAAGGAAACCGAGCCCTATTATCTTTTAGGGGGAGTCATGGGGGTGGTGATCATTTTCAGCGTGATCAACGGCATCTCTTCCATCGGAGCAAGCTATACGATCACCCTGATGATTGTGACCCAGATTGTCGTCTCCGCAGGCATTAATTATTTCGGCTATTTCGGCGAGCCGATTATTCTCCTGTCCCTTCGAAAGGCCCTGGGGCTGGTGCTGATGCTTACCGGACTGGTCATGTATCAACTGAACTGAAAGGCAGGGGACGTCGGGTTAGGAAAAGAAAAATAGGGCGATGGTTTGAAATTCCCGAAATTTGTGGTAGAATGAGAGAAAGACCTTACGAGCGATGAAATTAGGGGGGCGATAACATGTATGATGATCAATCGACCATGAAGTTTAATATTGACAAGGAAAAGCAGCAGGAGGCACGGGAAATCATTGAAACCGTATACGGGGCACTGGAGGAAAAGGGCTATAATCCGGTTAATCAGTTTATCGGATACATGTTGTCAGGAGACCCGACCTACATTACCAGTCACAACAACGCCAGAAGTATCATTTCAAAGATCGAACGGGATGAACTGCTGGAAGAGCTCCTACGATCGTATTTATCCAAATAAGATCCATAAAGTAAGGGGACGGCCTCTTACTTTTTTTATGGAAAGGTTTCCTATTTTCAACAGATCTGTGTTATAATTAATATTTGTATGGCAGGATTGTAAGGAGGATGACTTTGGAGTACAATCGATTAGGGAAAAGTGAACTGAAGGTCTCAAAGCTCTGTTTCGGATCCCTGACCATCAGTCCGCTTCAGCGGAATCTTTCAGTAACGGAATCGGAAAAAATTTTGCTTCATGCCTTCGACCGGGGTGTGAACTTTATAGATACGGCAGCACTTTATGAGAATTACCATCAGCTGAAAAATCCCATAAAACAGTGGGGAAGACAGCACATTCATATCGCAAGCAAGTCCTATGCCTATTCCCGGGATACGGCTGAGAAGAGCCTGCAGGAGGCCTTGAAAGGCCTGGAAACCGATTATATCGATCTCTTTATGCTGCATGAACAGGAAAGCGAACATACCCTTCGGGGACATCAGGAAGCCATCGATTATTTTATGGAAAAGAAAAAAGAAGGGGTGATCCGAAGTTTCGGCATCTCGACCCACTACATATCCGGAGTAAAGGCCGCAGCGGCCCACCAAGCCATTGACGTTGTCCACCCTATAGTAAACTATCAGGGGCTGGGCATTGTGGACGGAAACCTTGAGGAAATGCTAACAGCCATAAAGGAAGCGAAAAATAAGGATATCGGGATTTTTGCGATGAAGCCCTTAGGGGGCGGTCATCTGCTGTCCGATTTTCAAAAGGGATTTGACTATGTACTCCGTCTCCCGGAAGTGGATTCCATTGCCGTAGGCATGCAGTCCATAGAAGAGGTGGAAGTGAATTCCGGATATTTCTCAAAAGAGAAAATTTCAACGGATACGATCAAAAAAATTCAGGCTCAGCCGAGAACCCTGCAGATTGCAGACTGGTGCCGGGGCTGTGGGCTTTGTGTTAAGCGTTGCAATATGAAGGCCCTCAGTCTTGAGGAAAAAGACGGCGGGAAAAGAGCCGTGGTGGACCCGGACAAGTGCGTCTTCTGCGGGTACTGCGGGAAGGTCTGTCCGGATTTTTGTATCAAAGTTATTTAAGGAGGATCTATGGAAAAGATTTTAGGACTCGATGTAGGAGACCGCACCATCGGTGTGGCGGTCAGCGATGCGCTGGGATTTACGGCCCAGGGAGTGGAGACGATTTTTCGAAAAAGCAAAAAAGAGGACTATCAGCGCCTTGAGGAGATCATCAATACCCACGGAATCAAAACCGTTGTAGCGGGCCTGCCCAAAAACATGAATGGAAGTCTGGGACCCCAGGGAGAAAAGACCAAGGTCTTCTGCGAAAAACTGAAAAACAAATTCGATGTAAGGATTATCTACTGGGATGAACGACTGAGCACAAAAGCGGCGGAAAGAACCCTGATTGACGCCGATGTCAGCCGGAAAAAGCGAAAAGGCGTAATTGACAAAATGGCGGCGGTGCATATCCTGCAGGGCTATCTGAACAGCTTATAAAAACGATTACTATGAAAGACCAGATAAAGAACAAACAAGAAATGATAAATTAAAAGGAGGATTTTACCCATGGAAGAACGAGAAAACATTGTAACCCTGATTGATGAGAATGATGAGGAAAAGGATTTTGAGATTATTATGACCTTAGAGCTTGAAGGCAAGGAGTATACGATTTTAATGCCTTTGGACGAGCCGGAAGAGGAAGAGGCCTACGTTTTCAGAATTGAGAACGAAGGCGCCGGAGAAGACGACTTTGTGCTGGTTTCCATCGAAGATGATGAAGAGTACCAGAAAGTTGTGGACGCCTACGAATCCATTCTGGATGAAGAGCATAACCACGATCACGACGAAGAAGAGTAAACCCCGATGGTTTTTGTAGAAATTCCCGGAGAAAAGGTTTCGGGACGCTTTTACCGAAGAGTCAATCGTTTTATCGGAGAGGTTTTTGTTGAGGGCGTCCTGGAAATTGTCCACATAGCCAATACCGGACGGATGAAGGAGCTGCTTATTGAAGGCGCCGAGGTGATCCTTCGGAGAGTGGATATGGCCCACCGGAAGACCAAGTACGATTTACTGATGGTTTATTCCGGGGATACCCTGATTTCCATTGATTCGAAGCTGCCCAATGTCCTGTTGGAAAAAGCCTTCACCCAGGGACTTGTTTCCGGTTTTGAGGGCTACTCCACAGTCAGGCGGGAGGTAGCCTTCGGAAAAAGCCGGTTCGACCTCAGTCTTCTGAATCCCGATACCAAAGAATTTGCGCTGATCGAGGCGAAATGCGTAACCCTGGTCAAAGACCGGGGTCTGGCAACCTTCCCCGATGCCCCCACGATTCGAGGACAAAAACATGTCCTGGAGTTGATGGACGCCCTGAAGGCCGGCTATCGCGGGGAAGTGTTCTTTGTGGTGCAACGGGAGGACGGAGAAGTCTTCCGCCCGAACAGCGGGATGGATCCGGAATTTGCAAAGGCCGTGACCCTGGCCCATAAAGCCGGAGTAAATTTTCGCGCCTTTAACTGCCGGGTATCCCTTAGGGGAATTGAGCTCTACAGGGAGATCCCCGTGGAAATTTTCCCGGAGGATCGGTCCTGAGAAGGCTGCGGTTTTGATTAAAATTATCACTTGTTAATGGAAAATTTGACAAGCCATCCTAAATCCAGTATACTTAGTTATGAAAATAATTATTAATTGAGAAGCGAGGGCGAAAAATATGATGGAAACCATGGATATGCTAAAGGACCGGCTCAAGGAAAAAGGAAGCAAATTAACTCCCCAGCGACGGGCGACGTTAAATGTAATTATAGAAAACAAAGGGGAACACCTCAATACCGAAGAGATTTATGAACTCGTAAGAAAGGACTGTCCGGAAATCGGATTGGCCACGGTATATCGTACGCTGCAATTATTAGAGGAAATGGAAATCATCTCCCGGATCAATCTTGATGACGGATGTTCAAGATACGAGATTAAAACCGATGATGAGGACCACCAGCATCATCATCTGATCTGTCAGAAATGCAACAAAATTATTGAAGTGAAAATTGATCTCTTGGATAATTTGGAAATGGAAATTGAAAAAGAATATGATTTTGACATAAAGGACCATAAATTAAAGTTTTTTGGTTTATGTTCGGAGTGCAAAGCGAAAAAGTAGAAGGAGTGACAAATTTGGCAAGTAAAAAAGAAAAATTGAGAATAATTCCTCTGGGAGGACTGGGGGAAATCGGAAAGAATATGACCGCCATAGAATATGAGGACGAGATTTTAATCATCGACTGCGGCCTGAGCTTTCCCGAGGAAGAAATGCTTGGAGTGGATATCGTAATCCCGGATATTACGTATCTGCTAAAGAACAAGGATAAGGTAAAGGGAATTGTGATTACCCACGGACACGAGGACCACATCGGAGCCCTGCCCTATTTCCTGAAAAAGATCAATGTACCGGTATACGCAAGCCGATTAGCGGTAGGACTGATCGAGAACAAATTAAAAGGATTTAAAATGAAAAACGCCCATATCGAGCGGGTAAAGCCTCGACAAAAGATTAAGCTCGGAGCTTTTAAAGTGGAATTTATCAGCACCTCCCACAGTATTCCCGATGCCTTTGCATTGTCTGTGGAAACCCCTGCAGGAATCGTATTCCATACGGGAGACTTTCGAATTGATTATACCCCGATTGACAATCAGATCATCGATCTGGATAAAATTGCGGAAATCGGACGAAAAGGCGTGCTGGTAATGCTCGCGGACAGTACCAATGCCGAGCGGCCGGGAACCACCCGATCGGAAAAAAGTGTGGGAGACACCTTTGATGAAATTTTCAGCGGACGGAAGAGTCGAATTATTATTGCGACCTTTGCCTCCCATGTACACCGTGTTCAGCAGATTGTAAACTCGGCGGTAAAATACAACCGGAAAGTGGTATTTTCCGGACGAAGTATGCTGACCGTAGGAGCGGTAGCCCAGGAACTTGGCGTGCTGAATATTCCCGACGGTATTACCATTACCGAGAAAGAAATGGATAAATATCCCGATGAAGAAGTGGTGGTAGTAGTTACCGGTTCACAGGGAGAGCCCATGGCGGCCCTACCCCGAATGGCCAGTGACGAACACCGAACCCTGGATATTCGAACCGGAGACACCGTAGTATTTTCATCTACACCGATTCCGGGAAATGAAAAACTTGTTGGAAAAGTAATGAACTTACTATATGATCGAGGCGCTGAAGTTATCTATGACAAGCTTTACGACGTTCATACTTCAGGACATGCCTGCCAGGAAGAGCTAAAGTTGATGCACCGGTTGGTTAAGCCCCAGTACTTTATTCCCGTTCACGGAGAAGTGCGACATCTCCGTCAGCACGGACTGTTAGCAGAGGAGCTGGGAATGCCCAAGGAAAACATCTTTGTCGGGGAAACCGGCGATATTATGGAATTTTCCAAGGACTCCGCCAAGGTTACCGGAAAAGTGACCTCAGGACAGGTACTGGTTGACGGCCTCGGTGTCGGAGACGTAGGAAACATTGTGCTTCGGGATCGTAAGCACTTAGCGGAAGACGGTCTGATGATCGTGGTTGCCACCATCAAGCGGGAAAGCCGAAAGGTCGTTGCCGGACCGGACATTATCTCAAGAGGATTTGTCTATGTACGGGAATCGGAAAGTTTAATGGCGGAAGCCAAAGACGTGGTTCAGGGAGCCCTGGATCAGTGTGAGAAGAAGAATGCCAAGGAATGGTCCGTAATCAAAGGCGCCATTCGGGATGACCTGAAAACCTTCCTCTATGAAAAGACCAAACGACGTCCAATGATTCTTCCGATAATTATGGAAGTTTAAAAGAAAGTATATTATAATAAAATGAGACAGTAAATTTGGAACTCTAACGGTTATAGTTAGAGTTTCATTTTTGTGTGTAAAGCACAAAACCTTACAATAATCAGAGGGAAGAGGTGTCGGAATGAATATTCTGCTCTACATCGGAATTATGCTGATCGGGGCATTTCTGGGAAACCGGGAACTGCTGCCGAAGTTTCTAATGAAACGGATGGATACGATTCAGTTTCTCTGTTTACTATTATTACTCTTTATTATGGGGGTCTCCATCGGCCTGGATGAGGAAGTGATCCAATCCTTCGGAACCATCGGTGTTCGGGGGATCATCTATGCCCTGGCCTCGATCCTCTTCAGTGTGCTCGGCGTCCGGCTCATTGCCGCGAAAGTGCTTGTGGAAGGCGGTGACGGGGAATGAGTATCTTCATTTTGCTTACGGTGGCCCTGGGGATTCTCAGCGGAATCTTTATTTTCCCCGAGCGTCTCGGAGAGTCCATGGACTTTTGGATCACCTTCGGTCTCTGCCTGCTGCTGTTTTTCGTAGGCATCGATATCGGATCGAACCGGGGGATCCTCGGAAAAATTCGAAGAATCGGCTTTAAAGTGTTTTTAGTGCCGCTGATGGTGGGTGTGGGCAGCATTCTCGGAACCTCGGCGGCGGGCCTTCTGATGGGTCTGGACCTGACGGAATCCGCCGCCATCGGCGCCGGATTCGGCTGGTACTCCCTGTCCGCCATTGAGCTTTCCAAGCACAGTGCCTACCTGGGGACCCTGGCCTTTGTAACGAATATTTCAAGAGAGGTGATCGCGCTGATCTCCATTCCCTTTATTGCAAAGTATATCGGGAAGCTCGAAGCCATTGCCCCGGCGGGAGCCACCGCAATGGATACGGTGCTGCCGGTAATTTCCCGGTCCACCAACGCCCATATCGCCATCATTTCCTTTATCACCGGCGTGGTGCTCTCCGCCCTTGTACCGATCCTGGTACCCTTTATTATGCTTTTTGCTTAAGAAGGAGGAAGATTCGATGAAAGAACCGGAAAAAATTATACAGTCCCATGTGAAAAGCTATCTGGAAGACTTGATTCCGGAGCACCAGGGGCTACTCAAAGAACTCGAAGAATATGCTGCGCTGAACGGCGTTCCCATTATTCAGCGGGAAGTGTCGGAGCTGTTGGAAGTGCTGGTCAAAACTTCGGGAGCTGCAAGAATCCTCGAGATCGGAACCGCCATCGGCTACTCCGCCATGATCATGGCCGGAGCCATGGAAGGGGAAGGGAAGGTCACCACCCTGGAGCGGGATGAGGCCATGGTCGAGCTTGCGGCGGAAAATATCCGCCGGGGCGGCTACCAGGAGCGCATTCAGATTATTCCCGGAGACGCCCTGAAAACCCTGCACTTTTTACCGGGAAACTATGACCTCATTTTTATTGACGGGGCCAAAGGCCATTATCAGGAAATGCTGGATCTTTCCATCCCCCTCTTAAAGCCCGGCGGCCTGCTGGTATCGGATAATATTTTATATAAAGGAATGATTTCCAGTGAGGAACTGGTGGAAAAACGGAAACGGACCATCGTCCACCGCATGCGGGAATATCTGGACTACATTACCCGCCATCCCCTGCTGAAAACCAGTATTATTCCCATTGGGGACGGCCTTGCCCTCTCCTATAGGGTAAAGGAATAGGACGAAAGAATCAAAATGATAAAATACCGGATAAACGGATAAATAAAAGATAGAACTTCATAATTTTGGATATCAATACTTATGGAGCTCACGGAAACTAGGAGGAACATTGATGGAAAAAGTAGAACTGTTAGCTCCCGCCGGAGATTTGGAGCGACTGAAAATGGCGGTGATGTACGGGGCCGATGCCGTGTACCTCGGCGGTCAGATTTTCGGTCTTCGGGCGGCTGCAAAAAACTTTAGTATGGAGGAGATCAAGGAAGGGGTGGCCTTTGCCCATGACCGGGGTGTAAGGGTGTATCTTACCCTGAATATTATTCCCCACAATGAAGATTTTGAAGGCCTGGAAGCCTATTTGCTGGATGTTTCGAAAACCGGCATTGATGCGGTCATCGTCTCGGACCCGGGAACCTTTGAGATTGTACAGGAAACCCTGCCGGACATGGATATTCATATCAGTACCCAGGCCAACACCACCAATCACCGTACCATCAACTTCTGGCATAAGATGGGGGCTGAGCGGGTGGTCCTTGCCCGGGAGTTAAGCTTTAAGGAGATTCATGAAATTCGGGAAAAAATCGACCCCAAGGTGGAACTGGAAGCCTTTGTCCATGGGGCCATGTGCATCTCCTATTCAGGACGGTGCCTCCTGAGTAACTATATGGCCAATCGGGATGCCAACCGGGGCGAGTGTGCCCAGCCCTGCCGCTGGAATTATTATCTGGTGGAGGAAAAACGGCCGGGACAGTATATGCCCATTTACGAAGATGAAAAAGGCACCTACTTTATGAACTCCAAGGATCTTTCCATGATTGCCCATATTCCCGAGATGATTGATGCGGGGATTAAGAGTCTGAAAATCGAAGGGCGGATGAAGACCATTTACTACGTCGCCACCATTGTTCGGGCTTACCGTATGGCCATTGACGCCTACTATGAGGACCCGGAAAACTGGAGCTTTAAACCGGAATGGCTGCAGGAGATCAAAAAAGTCAGTCACCGGGAATTCACCACCGGATTTTACTTTGACAAACCCGACGAAAAGGAGCACATCTACGCCGATAAAAGCTACCATCGGGACTTTACCTTTATCGGCCTGGTACGAAGCTATGACGAGGAGACCGGTACGGCGGTAATAGAGCAGCGAAACCGTTTTTTCAAAGGCGACACCATTGAAATTGTCGGTCCTGAAAAGGAAACCCAGACCCTGGTGATTACGGAAATGATCAATGAGGAAGGGGAGTCCGTGGATGTGGCGCCCCACCCCAAACAGCTGATTCGAATTCCGGTTAACAGACCGGTCAAACCCTATGATATGCTTCGAAAAGAAAGGATGGATCATGATGAAGAATAAACCCATTTTAATCGGTATTACCGGCGGTACCGGCTCCGGAAAGAGTACCGTGGCCCAGGCCATTTATGACAGCCTGTCGGAGAAGAATATTGCCATCATCGAGCAGGATGCCTATTACAAGGACCAGTCCCATTTAACCTTTGAGGAACGGGTAAAAACCAATTATGACCATCCCCTGGCCTTCGATATTGATCTCTTAATTGAGCATTTGACCAAGCTCTCCAATAACGAGAGCATAGAAAAACCCGCCTATGACTTTGAAAACCATAACCGAAAGCCCGAGACTACCACCTTTCATCCCAAGGACATTATTATTCTGGAAGGGATTTTAATCCTGGATGAACCGAGACTCCGGGATATGCTGGACATCAAGATTTTTGTGGATACGGACTCCGACGTTCGCATCATTCGAAGAATTCTTCGGGATATGGAGGAACGGGGAAGGAGCCTTGATTCCGTCATTGATCAGTATTTAAGAACCGTCCGTCCCGCCCACCTGCAGTTTGTGGAGCCCAATAAAAAGTATGCGGATATCATCATTCCCGAAGGGGGCTTTAACCAGGTAGCCATCGATATTATGGTGGCCAAGGTCAAATCCATCGTTCAGGAAAGAGTTTAATTTTTCACAAAAAGAACCCTAAGGGGATTACACAAAGAGGACTTTTCTTGTTATAATGAAAGATAAGGGGGAGATTAAATATGAATATTGCATTTTTTATTACACCGAAGCACGAGAGTGTGTGTCTGGATAAGGACGCCACAATGCGACAAGCCTTGGAAAAAATGGAATATCACCGTTATACCGCTATTCCTTTAGTGGATGCTAAGGGAAGATATGTAGGGACCTTAACCGAGGGGGATCTACTCTGGAAAATGAAAAACACACCGAATTTAACCTTCGAGGGGACCAACAAAATATCCCTCAAAAAGGTACCGAAAAACATGAGCAACCGTCCGGTATCCATCAATGCGGAAATTGAAGAGGTTGTGGATCTGATTATGCAGCAGAATTTTGTGCCCGTGGTCGATGATCAGAAGACCTTTGTCGGCATCATCACCCGAAAGGCCGTGATGAGCTATCTGCGAAAAATCTCGGAAAAAGAAATCGGAAACCTGGAAAATTTACGTACCGTAGCAAGCATGTAATTCTCCCATTGGGAAGAAAAGTAGGTGAACCTATGGAAATGAATCAGGAACATAAAGGATTTTTTATCAATGATTACAGTGAAGGGGCCCATCCCGATATTCTAAAACGCCTTTCGGAAACCAATCTGATGGCGGAGGAAGGCTACGGCGACGACCGCTTCACCAGACAGGCCAAAGAAGAAATCAAACGACTCCTGGGAGAAGACAATGACTCGGAAGTCCATCTGGTCTCAGGAGGGACCCAGGCAAACCTGACGACCCTCTCGGCCATGTTAAGGCCCTATGAGTCCGTGATCGCACCGGAGAGCGCCCACATTGCCGTGCATGAAACCGGAGCCATTGAAGCCACCGGTCATAAAATCAATACCATTCCCACGGAGGACGGCAAAATAACCCCGGGACAGATTCTCGAAGTCCTGGAGGAGCACGAGGATGAACATATGGTACAGCCCCGGGTGATTTATATCTCCAATACCACCGAGGTTGGAACCTGCTATAGTAAAAAGGAATTGCAGGAACTCCGCTATTTTGCGGATCAGTATGGACTGAAAATTTACTTAGACGGTGCCCGGATCGGCTCCGCACTGATGACCAAAAGCAACGATCTGACGCTGAAGGATTTAGCCGAGCTGACCGATGCCTTTTATATCGGAGGCACCAAAAACGGCGCCTTAATCGGCGAGGCGATTGTACTGAACAGCAAAGAGTTGCAGGACCACTTCCGCTTTGCCATCAAACAGCGGGGCGGCCTGCTGGCAAAGGGACGGCTGCTCGGACTGCAGTTTGCCACCTTGTTTGAAAGCGATTTATACTTTCAGCTGGCGGCCCATGCCAATGAGATGGCCGAACTTCTTCGGAGGGGCATTGAAAAGGAAGGATACAAATTCTTAGTG
>JBEPWR010000008.1:0-17946 GCA_041642335.1 Eubacteriales bacterium | reverse complement strand
TTTTCTCATCTCGAACACCCCCGACGTCGGCGGCTTTAAGCAATTGATGAATCAGGCTAAAACCGATGACGGTAAGTTTGACTTACTGATGGCTGAAAAAATTCCGATTACGGAGTTTATCAATGTTTTTATTAAAGCCATGAATGGGACACACATCAATCATCCGAAAATATACTATAAAAAGGTGGATAACTTCGAAGTTGAAGCAGATCCGGCGATGGAAATCGATATTGACGGCGAATATCTAGGCAAAACGCCTGTAAAGGTTAGTATAGAGCATAAAGCGGTAACAATTTTAACTCCCGGAGGAGCATAAGACTATGAACAGAGACTACGAAAAAACTTCAAAAGTTGAAATTTAATCTCAACAGCGTATAATAGAAGGGTATTAAAAAGGAACCGAAAGTATGTTAAAATAGAAGATATACTATTTTAGGAGGACGAAAGATGTTAAAAATGGATCCTGAAAATGAAAATATGGATGTTATCACAGAAATTGAAAAGGAGCTCCGTTATCTTTGTACGATTGTAAAGCAAAAAGGGCGGGAGATGCTCGTGGAATTTGAAATCACCCCCCCTCAATTCCAGGCGCTGCTTTATCTGGTTAAGGAAGAAGATCTCACCATCGGAGAATTGAGCAAACGAATGTATTTGGCCTGCAGTACCATTACTGACCTGGTGGACCGTATGGAGAAAAATAAAATGGTCAAGCGGGTACGGGATGAAAAAGATCGACGGGTGGTACGGGTTGCAGTTTTAGAAAAAGGTCATTCGATTATCCAAAAGGTATTAAACGCCAGAAGAGAATATCTCAGAGATATTTTGAAAGATCTCTCCGAGGAGCAAAAATCCTTTATTCTGGAAGGGATCTCCATGGTTTATGAAAGAACGGAAGCATCAAATTAAAGAAGGAGGCAAGGTTTTATGGTAGGGCAGAAAAAAATTCAACGAATTAATGAGTTGGCAAAAATTGCAAAGGAAAGATCATTGACAGAAGCGGAAGAAACAGAACGAAAAACGCTTCGAAAAGAGTATATCCAAGCCTTTCGCAAAAGTGCCAAACAACAAATAGACCGAATTAAAATTGTAGATTAATAAACCGATAAAAAGTCAGGGGTCTCTCTGACTTTTTGTCATATAAACATTATTAATAAATCATGGTAAAGATGCAAATAAATATCAAATAAATCAAAATATATTTTTGATTTTCGAAATTAAGGGTAATATAATAGAGAAGAGCAATATACTGAAAAGCATCTTAATAAGTAGTACAGGTTTGTTTTGGCTAGTTTTGCTATGAGAAATAAGAGGTGAAGGTATGATAAAAGAACCGGAAGAGGTTTCGAAAATTAACCAGATTCTGTCCAAGGCCATCAAAGCTGTGGAAGAAAGCAAGGAAGAAATTTTTGAAATCACAGAAAATCTGCGAAAAGAATGTGAGCAATTGGAAAACCAGGTGAGGAGTTTAAGAGAGCAGGCCAAATCTCTAGTTGTCGAGGTGGATCTTTTAGAGCAAAAAGAACGTGCCAGTCGAAGAGAACTGCTGAAAGTAAGCAAGAACTTTGAAATTTATTCGGAAAAGGATATAAAAGAAGCCTATGAATTTGCGAACGACCTACGATTAAAGGTGTTGGTGAAAAGGCGGGAAGAAGCGGAGATCCTCTCCCGACGAAAAGAGTTGGAACTTCGTTTGAAAAACGCAGAAATGAATTTAAAAAAGGCGGAGAATTTAACCTCGAAAATCGGCATTGCCTTAGAGTTTCTCGGGGATAACTATGATAGTGTCCAGTCCAGCGCTAAGGGCATTGAAGAAAAACAGGATATTGGAAGACGAATTATTCTCGCTCAGGAAGAAGAACGCAAACGTATTGCTATGGATATTCACGACGGACCGGCCCAGTCCTTATCCAACGTGGTTATTAAATCGGAGCTCTGTGAGCGTCTAATTGATAAAGATTTGACGGAAGCGAAAAAGGAGCTGCGCAGCTTAAAGAAAATTGTTCGGGACAGTACCAAGGAAGTTCGCCGAATTATATATAATCTTCGACCGATGTCATTGGACGATTTAGGTTTCTCTGCAATGATTCAAAAGTATATGGATGACTTTGAAGAGGAGACCGGAATCGAAGGGGAGCTTGTTATTCTCTCCCACGAAAAAATTGCAGATTCCGTTAAAAATCTTTTCATCTTCCGAATTACCCAGGAATTATTAAACAACGTGCGAAAACATTCGGATGCCAGTTTTGTAGAGGTGAGAATTGATATAACAGATGAATTGATTCAGCTTCAAGTTCGAGATAACGGCAAGGGATTTGATCCCCTTAGGGAATCTGGTAAAGATCTTGGATCTTTAAAAAGCCAAGAAATATACATGAGTGGATTAGGGCTGAAAAATATCAATGAACGGGTAAACTTGCTTAATGGGAAAATTTCCATAGAAAGCAATAAAGATATGGGAACAAAAGTTGAGTGTGTTATACCGAATAGTAGTGAAAATAGCGTAGTATATAGATGAAAGCAAAACGAAGTTTATAGGGGAAGGATGTGTAAAAATGATTAAAATATTACTGGTAGACGATCATTTATTAGTGCGGCAGGGAATCAAAAAAATCCTTGAATTGGAAGAGGATTTAGAGGTTGTCGGTGAGGCCGGAGATGGTGGGGAAGCCCTTGAGCTGTTAAGAAATATCGAAGTGGATGTGGTTTTACTGGATATTAACATGCCTGGAATGAATGGGATTGAAACCCTGGAGAAAATAAAAAATATGGATAAAGAGCCGAAAGTGATCATGCTTACCTTTCATGAAGAGCGGGAATATTTATTAGAGACGATTGAACTTGGAGCCAATGGTTATATTTTGAAAGATGCGGAAAGTGACAGCCTGATACGGGGAATTCGAGACGTCTATAAAGGCGGATCCTATGTACATCCCTCTTTGGCCGGAGAATTGGTGAAAAAATACAAACAAGGAGAATCAAAACCGGATCCGGATAAAGAGGCGTTAAGAAGACTTACCCGTAGAGAACGGGAAGTTTTGAAACTCATTTCACAGGGAATGAATAATCGGGAGATTGCCAATACCTTATTTATCAGTGAAAAAACCGTAAAAAATCATGTATCCAATATTTTTAAGAAGATTCATGTAAATGATCGGACCCAGGCGGCAATTTTTGCATTAAAAAATAAATAAATCGATCATTGATCGAGAGGGAGGATTTATGACGGAAGAATTATTTTTTAAAAGAGAAAGTCTTTGGAAAACTTTGGAGGATTCAAAATTAGAGAAGGTCCAGGACTTTGGGGAGACTTATAAAAGATTTATAGACCAAAGTAAAACTGAACGTAAATGTGTAAAAGAGATTATTCGTCAAGCCAAAGCCGATGGATTTGTTTCTTTTGAAGATGTGCAAAGAAGCGGAAATAAGAATGTAAATCCCGGAGATAAAATTTATTTTGTAAATAAAGAAAAAGCAGTTATTTTAGCGGTGATTGGTAAAGAAGCCATGGAGACCGGTATAAATATTATTGGTACACACCTGGACAGCCCCCGACTGGATTTAAAACCCTTTCCTTTTTATGAAGATAAGGAATTGGCCCTGGCTAAAACCCATTATTATGGAGGGGTGAAAAAATATCAGTGGGTAACTATGCCCTTGGCAATGCATGGAGTGATCACGAAGGAAGATGGGGAGCTTGTGGAAATTACCGTTGGAGAAGACCCAACGGATCCGATCTTGATGATTTCCGACTTATTGCCTCACTTGTCTAAGGATCAGATGAATAAAAAAATGTCCGAAGGAATTACCGGAGAAGGTCTGAATGTACTTATTGGAAACCAAGCTGCAAAAGAAGGGGATCACAAAGAAGCGGTCAAAGCCCATATCCTAAATTTACTTCATGAAAAATACGGCTTGACCGAAGAGGATTTTGCCTTTGCAGAAATTCAGCTGGTGCCTGCAGGAGTCGCCCGTGATGTAGGACTGGACCGAAGCATGATTGCTGCCTACGGACATGATGATCGGGTCTGTGCCTACGCAGAGCTGCAAGCCATTATAAATCTGGAGACGCCGACAAAAACGGCGGTAGCGGTTTTTGTCGATAAAGAAGAAGTTGGCAGTATTAGCAATGTGGGGATGGAATCGAAATTTTTTGAAAACACGCTGGACGAACTCCTTAATTTGCAGGAGGGTTCTACAAGGCTCAGTATCAGAAGAGCTTTGGACCGTTCAAAAGCCTTATCGGGAGATGTGATGTCCGCTTTTGATCCGAATTTTCCGGATGTACTGGACCCGAAAAATTCCTGCTATTTAGGAAAAGGTGTTAATATCAGCAAGTACACCGGTTCTCGAGGTAAAGGGGGCTGCAATGATGCAAATCATGAATTCTTGGCAGAACTTCGAAAAACCTTTAAAAGTCATGATATTCAGTGGCAGATGGGTGAGCTTGGGAAAGTCGACCAGGGTGGTGGCGGAACCATTGCCTATATCATCGGAAACTATAATACCGAAGTGGTAGACTGCGGGGTTCCGGTACTTAGCATGCACGCCCCTATGGAGATCATTAGTAAAGTAGACCTATATATGATGTATTTGGCATATCGGGCATTTTATTTATAACCTACAAAAATGAATGTTAACACAAAAAATGGCTACTAAACGATTATCGTTTAGTAGCCATTTTTGATCCTTTGTTTATTCATAATGGGGATTGACATGAATTAATACATCTTTGACCTCTTCGTTTTGATTTAAAACATTTTCTTTGGTTCTTGCTGCGATGGCATGGCCTTTTTCAACAGTGATCTGCGGGGACACATTGATTTTCATATCCACTAAAAGCATGGAGCCGTAGCGGCGAACCTTTACATCGGAAACGGCTAACACGCCTTCATCAATTTTGGCAGCCTCTGAGATTTTATCCAGCACTTCCTGGGGAGGTGCTGAGTCCATCAGATCGTGGATTGCATCGATGTAAATGGAAATGGCGGTCTTTAAAATTAACAAGGCTACCACCATCCCGGCTAAAGGGTCCATAAAGGGAAAGCCCAGCACGGCTCCGGTAATCCCGATAAGGGCAGCAATCGAAGAGATGGCATCCGATCGTTGATGCCAGGCGTCTGCAATTAGCGCGGAGTTTCGATACTTCCGCCCGACACGGATGGTATACTGATACATTCCTTCCTTTACGATAATCGATATGGCGGCGACAAGAATGGCGATACTCCCGGGAACCTGGATATTTTCAGACATCAAAATCTGAAAAGCTTCATAACCGATAAATACGGCGGTGATCATTAAAATAATCGCTATGATTTTTGAGACGATGGATTCCGCCTTATAATGACCATAAGGATGGGATGCATCGGGGGGTTGATGAGCTATTTTTACGCCTTTAATCACAATGACCGTACCAATAAAATCCGAAGCGGAATGTACCGCGTCGGCAATTAGAGCGGTACTACCTGATATGTAGCCGATGAAACCCTTTAAAAATGTCAATATAATATTTCCTGTAAGGCCTAGGTAAGAGGCTTTCCTTGATGCTTTGTAACGGACTTCTTCATTCATAACGTCACCTCATTCTATAAATACTTTATTTTGTAAACATTTTGTATATAACCAAGTTGACTCTTTTAAAACAAGAATTAAAGAAATAGTAAAATAAAAAAAACTTCTAGTAAACTAGAAGACAGTGAAATTTCATATTACATTGTTTTGATAAAGGGTTAATGGTGCCGCGGAAGGGACTTGAACCCTTACAGTGATTAACACCGGCAGATTTTGAGTCTGCTGCGTCTGCCAATTCCGCCACCGCGGCTGAAATCTAAAAAAATGATAACATGATCCAGAGAGAAAGTCAAATAAATTCTTATTTCTATAGAGCTTAGAATTATGATAATATAGATCAGAGAGCTGTGGAACAAATTCAACGAAAAAGAAGTCTAATTACTATAGGTCTTCGGAAAGGAGAAATCCATTGAATGTAGAAGAGACCAAATTAATAGAACAATCTCAACTGGGGAACATCGAAAGCTTTGAAAAACTGATTATTCGATATCAGGATCAAGCTTATCGAACGGCATACCGTATTCTTGGGAATCCGGAAGATGCTAAAGATGCAACCCAGGAATCTTTTATCAAAATCTACAGATCCCTTAAGGGATTCAAGCTCCAAAGCAATTTTTCCACATGGATGTATCGGATTATTCATAATACCTGTTTGGATATGATTCGGAAACGAAAAAGACGCCAAGAAATTCCGATTGAAATAAAGGAACATCAAAATAAAGATGACTATAAGATCCCTTTAGAGGACCCAAAGGATGGACCGGAGGCATTACTGGACTATCACCAGCTGAAAGAACAAGTGGAGTCGGAAATCTTAAAACTTCCCGTCGAATACCGTGGTGTCATCATTTTACGGGATATTGAAGGGCTTAGTTATCAGGAGATTGCCGAAGCATTGGAAATATCCGAAGGGACTGTTAAGTCCCGATTAAATAGAGGGCGTACTCAACTGCGCCAACACTTAGCGGAACTTCTAGAGGATGGCTAGAGAGGAGGAGAACGATGAACTGCAAAGAGTTTGAAAACAATATATCCCTATATATCGATGGGAAATTAAATACAGATACCAAGGCGGCTTTTAACGCTCATTTAGAAGTTTGCAATTCCTGTAAGGTCAAATTGGAAAACACAAAAAACATGATTGCAGGCTTGCAGGATTTAGAGGAAATAACAGCACCAAAAGATTTACGGGGAAACATTATACAGCAATTGAAGGCGGAAGAAATCCCCAATACTGAAAAACAAGCTTCGGACAGTACACAGAAAAACCGTTCCAGTAGAGTTTTTCCCATTAAAAAATTTGCGCTCGTTGCCGCAATGATTTTAGTCGTTGCCTCTACTGTGATCCTTAACTATGACTTTTTCCAAGGATCCATGGATGAAGGCGCTATGATTATGGAAAGCGCTGACCAGGACTTTAGTGAGGACGCTGTGATGAGAGATACTGAGGAGGCAGCGGAAGATTTTGAATCAGAAGAAGAAAGTTTCGGCGATGAAGAAGTGGAAGTTACCGATGGAGGAGAGGAAACCGTAAGCCCGGAACAATACGAGGAGGATACATTCGGCATAAAATATGGTGAATGGATCGTGTTACTGCTGGGTATTGGGGTAATAAGTGTAATAATCGTTTTACAAAAAAATCGAAATACCTAATGGGAACTGGAGGCGAAAATATTGAACACTACGGATAATAAAAAAATGATCATTATTGATGGAAACAGTTTATTAAATCGAGCATATTATGCTTTGCCACCGCTGAAAACCAAAGATGGCAGGTTTACCAATGCGATTTATGGTTTTTTAACCATGACTTTTCGAATGCTTGAAGAATACGACCCTAGCTATTTAGCTGTGGCTTTTGACTTGAAAAAGCCAACCTTTCGTCATAAGGAATATAAAGAATACAAAGCCGGTAGAAAAAAAATGCCTCCGGAACTTCGGGAGCAGATTGAGCCGTTAAAGGAAATTCTTGACGCCCTAAACATTTACCGGATAGAAATAGAAGGCTTCGAAGCCGATGATATTATCGGAACCGTGGTAACCCAGGGTGAGGAAGCGGATTTAGAGCCCATCGTGGTAACCGGTGATAAGGATGCTCTGCAACTGGCATCGGATAAAACCAAGATCATTTTTACGAAACGAGGAATCTCCAACATTGAAGTTTATGACGAAAAAAAAGTAAAAGAAGAAACCGGAGTTACACCAGAAGCATTTATTGATTTAAAAGGTCTAATGGGAGACAGCTCTGATAATATCCCAGGCATACCCGGGGTGGGAGAAAAAACTGCACGGAAACTGTTAGAGCAGTTCGGATCGGTTGAAAATTTAATTGCAAACACCGATCAGATCTCCGGAGACAAACTACGAGAAAAGGTGGAAAAAAATCAGGATAAGGCAATTCTTAGCAAACGGTTGGCTACGATTGTCAGAATGATGCCGATAGATATCGATTTTAGTGAGCTGAAAAGAAAAAAGATTGATCGGGAAGAAGCGGTTAAAGCTTTCAAGGACTTGGAATTTCATAGCTTGATGAAAAAGATCCGAAATGAAGACACTTCGGATGAGAATGAAATAACGAACAGTAACAAGGAGAAAACAGCTAATAAAAGTGAAGCCTATATAGATGTGAAAGTATCCAAAATGCAGAATAACGGGGATTTGGAAGCGTTAAGGGAATCTCTTAGAGGGGTTAAAGAACTGGGGATTTTCTCACTGACGGTGGGAAAGGAACTTACAAAGGATGAAATATTCGCCCTAAGCCTTTTGCTAAATGACAAAAGCCTATACATTATTTCGCTAGAAGATTCTCCGGGAGAGCAAAAAGAAAAATTCTGGAATTGGTTTAAAGGATTAGTGGAAGATAAAGAGATTTCATTGGTAGGACACAACCTTAAAAAAGAGATTTTACATTTGAAAAATCACAGCATTGATCCTGCCAATATCGGCTTTGATACAATGATCGGTGAGTATTTAATTAATCCGAACAAATCGGGGTATGATTTGGAAGATCTGGTCCTGGAGTACGTGGGAGATAGTATTAGAGGCAAGGAAGGCTACTTAGGTAAGGGAAAAAAACAAATAGGCTTTGCTGAACTGGAACAAAAAGATTTGCATCAGTACCTTGAGGATCATGTGAAGTATGTTTTTTCACTGAAAGAGCAGATACAAAAAAAACTATCAGAGTACGACCTGGAAGAATTGAACCGCTCTGTGGAAATTCCTTTAATCGAAGTATTGGCCGGTATGGAGTATTGTGGTATTTCTGTAAACAAAGACTTGTTACTGGAGCTACAGGAAAAGTATGAAGAAAAGATAGACAACGTGACCGGAACCATTTATAATTTAGCAGGGGAATCTTTTAATATCAACTCTCCTAAGCAGTTAGGTAATATTTTGTTTGATAAACTGGATCTACCTCCGATAAAAAAGACCAAAACCGGTTACTCTACAAATGTGGAAGTTCTGGAGAAACTGAAAGATAAACATGAAATCATCGAAGAGATCTTAGAGTACCGACAAATTACCAAGCTCAAAAACACCTATATAGACGGCCTTTTAAAAATTATTAATCCCGTTACAGGAAAAATTCACTCTCATTTTATGCAAACCGTAGCTTCCACCGGAAGAATTTCCAGTACAGATCCCAATCTGCAAAATATCCCGATCCGATTGGAAATGGGTCGGCAGCTTCGGAAAGTTTTTATTGCGGAAGAGGACTCGACCTTTGTGTCGGCGGATTACTCACAAATTGAATTACGGGTACTGGCCCACATGTCTGAAGACGAGAATCTACTGAATTCCTTCCATCGGGATGAGGACATTCATACCCGCACGGCAGCGGAAATTTTCGATGTGGACTTTAATGAGGTAACTTCCGAGATGCGAAGTAATGCGAAGGCAGTAAATTTTGGGATTGTTTACGGAATCAGCGACTATGGCTTGTCAGAAAATTTGGGGATATCCAGAAAAAAAGCCCAGGATTATATTGATAATTATTTTAAAAAGTATCCTAAGGTAAAAAGCTATATGGATAATACCGTAGCCTTTGCCAAAGAAAAGGGTTATGTGACGACACTGTTGAATCGAAGAAGGTATCTACCGGATATTCATGCGAGAAACTTCAATGTACGATCTTTTGCAGAGCGTACTGCGATGAATACCCCGATTCAGGGAAGTGCCGCAGATATTATTAAAATTGCTATGATTCAGGTTTATCAGAAGCTCAAAGAACAGCAATTAAAAGCTCGTCTATTACTACAAGTACATGATGAGTTAATCGTTGAAGCGCCCATGGATGAAGTGGACAAAGTCCGAAAGATTATTCGAGATTCCATGGAGGATGCAATGGATCTTAAAGTGCCGTTAAAAATCGATATGGCTCAGGGGAAAAGCTGGTATGATCTTAAATAGAAAACAGGTGATTGAATGTTAATTACGATTGGACTTACCGGAAGTATTGCTACCGGGAAAAGCACTGCCTCAAAAATGCTACAAAGCCTTGGGTGCATCATTATCGATGGAGATCTGATTGCTCGGGAAGTTGCGTTGGATGCCGCGATTTTACAGGAAATTCAAAAGACCTTCGGAGGCGAAATCCTGGACGAGAAAGGGAAGCTTCGACGAAAAAAGCTTGGAGAAAAGGTTTTTTCTGATTCGAAGGCTCTGGAAAAGCTTAATGAAATCATGCATCCGGCTATACGTAAACGAATAAAATATCGTATGGAAATGATTAAAAAGAAGGCTCAAAGTCAAGAAACCTCAGCTTACGTGGTAATTGACGGAGCCTTATTGATCGAGATGGACCTTCACCGTTGGGTAGATGAGGTATGGGTAGTAACCCTGCCGGAAAAAGTACAGCTTGAACGATTGATGAGACGCGATAATATTAGTAAAGAGTCGGCAAAGAAAAGAATTCAGGCTCAAATGGGTACAGAGGAGAAGGTTAAGTTTGCCGATGTGGTCCTGGATAACTCCAAGGACGAACACTATTTACAGAAACAGATTGAAAAAGAATTTGAAAGACTGAAGAATGAAGTCAAAGTAAAAGGGGCAACTAATAAGGGGGAAACGATTTGAACGCAAATCTTAAGACAAAACTGAAATTTTTCTTTATGGTACTTTTGGTAATTGTATTTATTACAGCCTGTAATGAAGAATCACCGGAGGAAGAACCGGATAACGGAGAGAACGAAGAAGTGGAAGAAGAGCAGGGAGAGACAGAACCGGATTATGGAGGGACCATGCAGCTGGCGGTTACGGAAATTTCTCATCCTAATCCGATATACAATAATCCCAAAGAAGTTTTTCATATTCAGCAATTGATTTATGAAAGTCTGGTAACCTTTGATCAAGACCGGTCCATTATCCCGGAAATCGCCAGAGATTGGAGTTTTTCCGAAGATGGACGGGTGTTAGAACTTGAACTCAATACAGAGGTTACTTGGCATGACGGAGAACCTTTTACGGTAGAGGATATCGCCTTTACGATAGATGTTATTCAGGATATTCCGGCAGAAAATATCAGTGATCAGATATATCACAATAGTATTCAGCATATCAGTTCCGTGCAGGGACTGGAAAACGGTAATGTGCGAATCGCGTTTACAAGACCCTTTAGTAATGCTTTAGAGGCACTGACATTTCCATTGCTTCCACAGCATCTATTTGTTGAAGATCCGGCGCTTCTAGAGAGTGAAGATTTCCCTTGGATCGGTACCGGAGCGTATAGCCTTGTAGGCAACAATACGGAAGGTTTTAGCCTGACGAAGTTTGAGGAGCACGACCGAATGGATCCCTTTATTGAAAACATTGAAGTACATGTTGAGGATGATTATGATGCAAAGCAGCAATTGTTTGAAAACGGAGAGCTTGATTTTTTAAATATCCCCTATTTGGATCTCGAAGGATATGAAGGATATAATGAAGAACAGGTCCACAACTTTACAAGTAATCATCTGGAATTTCTTGCTTTTAATTTCAAGCTGGATCATATAGTTTCGGAAAATCCGGATATCCGAAAGATAATTGAAGCAGTGATCAGCAAAGATCAATTGATCGAAGATGTTTATTTTGGCCTTGCCACAAAGGCAAAGACCCCAATTAATCCTGAGCATTGGCTCTATAATGAATCTCTGGATTCCGAAGATGAGGCATTATCCGAAGAGGAAGTACAAAATGTTCTACAGGAAAGCGGTTTCGAATTGGGGGAGGACGGACTGTGGCTGGATGAAAATGGAGAACCATTGAGCTTTTCAATTCTGGTCAATGATAATCACCTACCGCGGGTGTTAGCCGCAGAACTGATTCAAGGACAACTTCGTCTTAGCGGTTTCGATGTAAGGCTGGAAAAAGACTCCTTTACGAATATTCAGCAACGATTGGAAGCAGGCGATTTTGAAGTCTATTTCGGTGCTTGGGACCTAGCCTTTTTGCCGGATTTATCTTTTGCTTTTCACTCGGATTATACTGGCAGAAGCAATTTTATGAATTATACCAATCCAGAGCTTGACAATGTTTTGGAAGAAGCTTTCCGGGCGCCAACGCAGGAGGAAAAGAAGGCGCATTATGATACGCTCCAAAGAACGATAACTATTGAGCGACCGATCATCAGCCTGTACTTTTTGGAAGAAAGCTATTTTTCCAGCGACAGGCTACAGGGCGAACTTGCCCTGGAAGCCTATAATATCTTTGCCAACATTGAAGAATGGTTCCTTGAGACAAAATAGATCGCTCTGGAAACAGGAATTGTAAAAGCATCTTTTTCGAAGAACTTTCAAGAGGTTATTGACAAGCGCTACATTTCATTTTATAATGATGTAGTGCTTGAAAAGCGGGGGTGCTGGAATAGGCAGACAGGCATGTTTGAGGGACATGTGCGTTAATCGTGTGTGGGTTCGAACCCCATCCCCCGCACCAAAAAAACTACTGAAATCCTTATTAGAAAATACTATAAAAATAAAAATAAAAACCTTTAAACATACTACAAACCATGGATGTTTAAAGGTTTTTTTAGATCGCTTCAAGTTAGTCGGTCCAACAAAACGCCTTGTTCCAACTGGGAATCCATGGATTGATACCCCTTAGAATCTTCAACTTCTAAGGTCACGGTTTTAAAAAAGTTGGAGATCTTTTGTAACAGTCCCGCCTTTTGACTCATCAGAAACAAAATTTTATCGGAATGCTGATAATAGTTGTTATAAAAGATCCAAGGTGAGAAATGACAGCGTCCATCATCTTGAAGGGTTATGCCGATATAGCCCAGAAAGTGTTGTTCTTTTAGGATGAAATCTTCAATTTTTGAGGAAAGGTGAATCTGGCTTTCGGATTCCATATTCTTAAGACAGCTCATCGTCTGATTATACTCTTTGATAATAAGCTGTAAAATTTTCACCAGATTATTAGTTTGAAATCCTTTTTGTTCCTCTTCTTCATTTTTTCGGGTAATCACTTTGGAAAGTTTAGAAAGTCGGTTATTATGGGTATAAAAGGACTGGTAGGCTTTTTCAAAACGGTTTAAGTGATCATAAAAAGAATCGGAATAATAAAGGAAGTTGCCGTCGGAATAGAATGTGTTGTTTTCAGCTCCCCGGATGGGCGCTACCGCATCAACGGTGGAAGCGCTACTGACCACATTTCTACGGTCCACGTAAAGCTCATGAATATGACGTTTATTTATTGACGGTATTTTGCTCATGATTCCACCTCCCTTTACGGTTATATACCCCGTGGAAAAATCCTTAATAATTTACCTGCATGATTTTAAAAAAATTTTTAGATATTTGGAAAGGAGAGTCAATATGATTCCTAAAGTACATAATCATATGGCCGACCGATTAGAGAAAATAGATTTTTTAGAGGAACAACCGGTTCCCAAGAAAGATAAGAAAAAAAGGCAGATTATCTCCAAAGGCGAAGTAAGGATCTTTCAAGGAAAGTACATTGAGAAATTTGCAACTTTGAGATTAAAGGGATTAAATATATACGGCTATGAATTCGGGATCTGTTACCCCAAAAACCGTAATTACCCGATTTTCATTTATCAAGGGATATATGTTCCAAAAAGAGCGGTGGTGACTGTTAATTATGCTTACTTTGATCTTCATAGCCTCTCGGAGATCAGTGGATTAAAGGAGCTACTCCGATTGGATGAACAGTTAGCAGAAGAAAGACTATACAAAAAAGTGAAGCCCCAATATTTTTTGGTGGATGAAGTGATTGAAAACACTTTTAACGGTATGGTTGCTACCAAGGATATCGATGATGGTTTTGAAGATGTGATCACCTTATTTGAAAAGTGGCACAGAAATCTTGAAGAAAATTATGACCAACTTCCCAAAGAAACCGAAGCCTTTTCTCTTTGGAAAAATCAGTTCAAAGACAAGTTTTTCACAAAGGACTATGGCTATACCGCGACAAAGCGTTATTTAGGCAAAAATTGGACCGACAAAATATTCGCGAAGTACCTCCGCTAACGTGTGGGGGTATCGGTCATAATCGGAGATATGATGGACCATAGCTCCTGCCCGTCACTTTCTAAAACGATACTCCCTTGTAAATCTGTACGATATAGGACCGAGGAGATTTGGTATAATCGATCAAGCGTATCCTTATGGGGATGACCATAAGGATTTTCTTTACCACTGGAGATTATAGAAATGCTCGGCCCAACAACTTCTAAGAATTTCATACCAGCGGAGCTGCTGCTACCGTGATGTGGAACTTTTAAGACGTCTGCGGATAAAATTTCAGTGGGATAGTCCTGAATTAAATTCGCCTCTGCAGCGGATTCAATGTCCCCGGTAAACAAAAAGCTGTGATTTTTATAGGTTAATTTGAGGACAATGCTCCAATTGTTAAGGGCATTCTGATAATCTCTATGGGGGCTTAGAAACTCTAGAAAGAGATTTTCTTCAAAGGCTATCTGCTCCGGAGAGGGGATTTTTTTTAGCGTAATATTTTCCTTCTCCAAGGTGGTTAGCAGTTCCTCAAAGGCTCCGGTGGTATGGGCTACCGGAGGAAGATAAACCATCCCGGTTGAAAAATTCGAAAGAATAAAGGGGAGACCTCCGATATGATCCGAATGTGGATGGGTACCAATAACCATATCGAGATGCTTTACCCCATGATCCTCTAAATAGCCTTTTAGGAAAGGTCCTTGATTTTTTTCACCGGCATCGATCAAAATGCTTTGCCTATTCGGTGTCTGTATTAAAATGCTGTCTCCCTGATCCACATCAATAAAATGAATTTCTAAAATTGGTGAATCTTCGGGATTGAAAAAAATGAAAAAAGACGTTATGATTAATAGCAGTAATACTAAGAACAGACCATTAGTTTGAAGGGTTTTTTTTACGTTCATCACGCTTCGTCCTTTCTTTATGTATAGTCAGTAAATTTTAAAGATAAGATTAGAATTATTATAGCATAGAACAAGATTGAAAAATGGTTATACTCAAGAAGAAAATAGAAATAGTAGAAGTAATTTCGCAGAAAGCAATTATTGGTTGAGGATTGAGAGGAGCACGAAATTTGAAAATACACGGATTTTTTTTGGATAAAAACCAGCGCGAACAGTTTGTCGCGAATTATCTTCAGTCAGAGGTTACTGGGGAAACAGACTTCAAGGCAAAGCACCTCTTAAAACCGGGAATCGCCGCAGTAAAGTTTAAGGAATCCCAAAACGGAATCCCGGGACTTTGGCTACAAATTCATTTTGAGGATCATGATCAAGGTCGAGAAATTCAAGAAGAGATCAAAGATTTATTTTCGAAGATTGAGATTCCCACAGAAGTCTTTTATCCCAAGAGTCCTATGGAGAAAAAGGAACTTGAGAAAAAATGGCAACAAAAGTATGGTCTTTCATCTTCTGAAAAAAGCGAAGATCGGTGGAAAGTTTTCTATAAAGAAATTAAAAGTCATTTTAATAAAGATCGGATACAGCAGGCATATGTCGGTCTGAATATGATCCTGAGACAACATCCGGAATTTTTAAAAAGATATAAACGATATGGATTATATGAGGACATTGCCATGCATTATGAAGAGGCAGGAGAAATGAAAAGGGCAGAAGAGGCCATAAAAAAACCACTATTTCTAAACATTCAATCCGATGAGCCCTATTTGAACTTATCAGCTTTTTACATGCTTCATGGTATGGAAGAAAAAGCCTATAAAGTGGGGAAATTCGCTTTGAAAAGATTTCCTGACAATATCTTCGTCATTTGTAATCATGCAGTAATCCTTTCGACATTAGAGTACTATGAGAAAGCTTTAGAGATTCTTACCGAAGCAGAAAAAAAAGGCATCACGGATCCCCTGCTGTATAAGACCAAGGGGGAGCTGTTAGCGGATTTAGAAAAAGATGAAGAGGCTATAAGAACTTTAAAAAAAGGACTTAAATATATGAAGAAAAAGAGCGGGCCCTTGCGCTCTGAGATTCTCAGTGCTCTAGCTGAAAGTTATATAAATTTGGAAGACTATGAAAAAGCGGCGATGACCTACGAAAAAATATATAAAGAAGATCGACGGGATATCTATCATCTTCTTCGACTGGTAGGAACCAATTTTTATGAATTGGAAAATTACGACAAGGCTCTAAAGTATGCGGAACTGCTATTGGAAGCAGACCCGGGAATGTCCTCTTATCATTACCTATTAGGGTTGATTCGAATGGAAAGGAATGACCTGGATCTTGCACAGTGGCATTTGTATAAAGCGAAACAGTTGATGCCCGGACACCCTTTAGTCGATGAAGAGCTGCGGGAAGTAAAGCTTCGAAAACGAAAAAAAGTCGGAAGAGAAACCGAATAAGGAGGGTATTATGATTAGAAAAATCTTAATTTGGATTGGACTGTTTATTGTTTTAACCACTTCCCTAGTTTCTGCAACCCCCGATGCTCCGAATACTGAAGATCCCTTTGTTCCTGATGCACAGGAGCCTGCTGTTGAAGCGATTGATGAACGGGCGGTTGTACGGGAAGCGGAGTTGAATCCTGCAAGGGATGAGGAGTTTGGTATGGGCTCCAGTATTCAGGAAGTGACGCTGGAAGTTACCTCTGGGGAGTTCGAGGGAGAAGTTTTTGAAGTGGATAATATTTTAATGGGAAATCCGGTTTTCGATATTGTAGTAGAGGAGGGAGATCGGGTTCTCATTGGCATTGAAGAAACAGAAGGCAGTATTGAGGAAATTTATATTAAGGAATACGTCAGGGATACCTACCTGTATCTGATTATCGGACTTTTTCTCGTACTACTCGTGGTCATTGGACGTATAAAGGGATTAAAGTCCGTTCTTACCATCGGCCTTACACTTTTATTGGTGTTAAAGGGACTGATTCCCGGAATTTTGCAAGGATACAGCCCGATTTTACTGGCGGTACTCATTTCAATTGTGGTCACCCTGGCCACGATATTTATTATTTCCGGAATCAATATTAAAAGTATATCAGCGGTTATCGGAATACTTGGTGGGGTTTTGATCGCAGGAATCTTAACCTTATGGATCGGTTCCAGTGCCCATCTAACCGGTTTTTCTTCAGAGGAAGCCACGATGCTTTTATACATCCCGCAAAATGTAGATTTTAACGTGCGAGGTCTTTTGTTTGCAGGAATTATTATCGGATCCCTCGGCGCAGTAATGGATGTCGGCATGTCTATTGCTTCGGCACTCCAAGAAGTAAAAAATGCCAATCCGGAAATTGCAACGAAAGACCTGATGCGGGCGGGATTTAATGTTGGAAGAGATATTATGGGTACGATGTCAAACACGTTAATTCTTGCTTATACCGGTAGTGCTATTCCGCTACTGATTTTATTTACTGCATACGAACCTTCTTTAGTGGATGTTATCAACCTGGATATTATCGCAACGGAAGTAGTTCGGGCTATGGCTGGAAGTATCGGCCTTATTATGACGATTCCAATCACTGTATTTACCGGAACCTTTTTATTTGAACGATACAAATAAATTGAAAGGAAGGAATATAGTTCAGTTGAGGATCCATTATTGTTTCTTGAACTATAAAATACTATGGAGAAAAAAATGGGCGGTTTGCATGTCAAAAGACTATTTATTCCCCTGTTTTTCGCGTTAATAGCAGGGGTAATCAGTAATCGGTTTGGGTTTGAACAATATGTGATGATTACGGGAATTACGATATTTGCTGCATTCGTGATATACACCGCATTTACCCTTTGTAATAAGCGAACAAATAGGAATGCTAAAGAGGGAACAGATATTTTAGCAGGGAAAAAATTGGTTTCCAGTGGCTTTTTTCTATTCGTGATTCTGATATTTCTTCTACTCGGGCATCAACTATATAGTCAAGAAATTGAAAAAGATCCTCTTTCGGCTTTTGAAGGTCAGGATTCCATAACCCT
>JBEPWR010000007.1:0-18284 GCA_041642335.1 Eubacteriales bacterium | reverse complement strand
CTTAATGTCTATTTTCTTTTTCCTTAAGGTTTCGCCTGTTTTAGCATCGATTATTTTTATATGTTTTCGTCTGATTAAAAAGAACAGTAAAATCCCAAGGAAAATAAGGATTGCCAAAACAATAAGCCCTGGGCTTTTATTATTTTCGTTCTGCTCTTCCGTCTGCTCTCCCTCCGGAGCCGCTTCCGTTGATGAATCCACGACGATTTCATTTGGAGCTTCTTCTTCGTCTGAAATCTCATTTGTTCTTTTCGTGTCCACCACCAGGCTGACGACATACCGATCCTTGTCGCTGTCGATCCGGATCTCTTCAATGTTGATTAATGCTTGGTCCTCCGATTCCTGATAAGTCAAGGTATAGGTTCCATAAGGGATATTTTCAAAAACAAACTCGCCGTTATGATCCGTATAGGTTGCATAGTTTCCCGCATTCACCCGTATATTCTCTAAAGCTTCCCCATCCCTTGTCTTAAAATTCCCAACAATCTGTCCTGTAGAAGCATTTTCCTGTTCAGCCTGTTCGGTCTCTTCATCCGACTCTTCCTCATTGGAATCCGAATTGTCAAATCCCAAAAAATCCCTTAGTTTCTCCATGGACTCTCCGAGTTTCTCTGTTCCCCGGTCGATGGAGTCCCCTAACTCTTCCACCCGTTCCTTGGTGTCCTGGAAAATATCCAAATTGTCCCCGGAGAAAAAATCCCTTACCTTCTCCATGATCAGCATGGGCGCTTCCTCTTTCCCGGATTCTTCCTCCATGGCTCCAGCGGTTATGGTGAAGCCTAAAATAATAATCGTGGTAACGACCAAGAGTTTTCCTAATCCTATCCTTTTCTTATTCATCAATTGGCTCTTCCTTTCAAACTTGTACTCGAATTCAGCGATATCCATGGTTTTAAGTCTTGTTCCATTATACAACACTTTGTCTATTAGAAAACCCCAAAATTCTTATTTGGTGATAACCTCGAAAATTTACTCTGATGCTTATGGAGATTAACCAATTTCTACAATGATTTCACAATTGCCGCAGAAAAACATTCGGATAATTCTCTCAAAAGTAAATTTGTTTTGTGTAGTATTTATAAATCAATCCCCCGGTCTCTTGTTTGTTACATCCATAGGGCCTATAATGGAAGTAGTGATGGCATTACCTAACCCCAATAAAAGGAAGTGACATGTTCTTATGAAGGATCCTAAACAAATTAAAATATACAAAGGCAATATCCTATACAGTCCGAGCATTGATCAATTATCAACATTAGAAAATGGTTATCTTATCGTAAAGAATGATAAGGTGGTCGGAACCTACCAGGAGCTCCCCGAAGCGTATCAAAGCTTTGCGGTCCAGGACCTTGGTCACCGCATGATCCTTCCGGGATTTGTGGACCTGCATTTTCATGCACCCCAGTTTGCCAACCGGGGGCTTGGCCTTGACAAGGAACTCCTTCCGTGGCTGGAAGACTATACCTTCCCGGAAGAAAGCAAGTTCAAGGATCTGAACTACGCGAAAGAAATCTATCCCCAAGTGGTCCATGCCCTTTGGAAAAACGGGACTACCCGCTCCGTAATTTTCGGATCGGTACATAAGGACAGCACCAAACTTCTCCTGGACTTATTCATTGATTCCGGTCTGGGAGCTTTTGTCGGAAAAGTCAATATGGACCGGAACTGCCCGGACTTCATTGTGGAAGATTCCACCGCTTCCCTTTCGGAAACCCTGGAAATCATCGAGGCATACCGTGATAAATCGGAACTGGTACGCCCGATTCTGACCCCTCGCTTTGTTCCCACCTGTTCCACGCCTCTTATGGAGAAGTTGGGGTCTTTTGCCAAGGACCATAAAATCTTTGTCCAGTCCCATATCTCGGAGAATCAGGGCGAAGTGGACTGGGTTAAGGAACTGCATCCCGAATCCGTAAATTACGCCAGTATTTATCATCAATACGGCCTATTCGGACACCAGCCCACTATTATGGCCCACTGCGTATACAATACGGAGGAGGAAATTGAATTAATGGCACAGTCCGGTGTCTATGCGGCCCACTGTCCCCACGCGAACTACAATTTAGCCAGTGGAATTATGCCCGTACGAAAGTTCCTAAATAAGGGAGTCTCCGTCGGTCTTGGCAGCGACGTCGGTGCAGGACACCAGGTATCCATCCCCAAGGTGATGACGGCGGCGGTACAGGCATCAAAAATCAAATGGTTGGAATCCGGTAAGACCCTGGACCCCTTAAAATTATCGGAAGTCTTTTATCTCGGTACCAAGGGCGGCGGCAAGTTCTTTGGAAAAGTCGGAAGCTTCGAACCGGATTATGCTTTCGACGGGCTGATTATCGATGACCAGGAGCTCGGAACCTTGGATTTATCCCTAACAGAAAGACTGGAGCGTTATTTATATATCGGCGATGACCGCCATATAGAAAAGCGTTTCGTCGCAGGAAAAGAAGTCCCCGAACCATCAAAAAAACTCCCTGAATAACCGGGAGTTTTTTCATTTTGAACTAAAAATTGATAACTAAAAATTGATAACTAAAAATTAATAATGGATTCCAGGGATAGGCCCCCCTGATAAATCCGTTTTTCCTCATCCATCATGGCTAAAAACTTGTACAGTTTTCCGTCTTCCACCCGATTCTTGATCGGCGTGGAAACATAGTCGGTTTTTCCTTCCTTGAGAGCTATATAACTTTTGTCCGCTTGATAAAGGTCCAGCCCTATGGATATTTCTTCATTGCAGTATTTAACAACACCGTCTTTATCCGTTATGTAAATCACATCCATATCGGTCTCTTTCAGCAGCTGATCCATCATGGTTTTATCGATATGTTTACCGCTTACCCGACTTCTGAGATGGTCCACGGCCTTTAGCATCTTTCCTTCCATCACTTTATTGGCTACCTCCTGGAGCATTTCATCCGATTGTTTTTTAAGCCGTTCGGTGATCTCTTGTAAGGTTTTATTTCTGTCCTGCTGTAAGATCAGTTGACTTGCGCTTTCCTGCATTTCCGCTGTAATATTCTCTGAGAACTCGGTTACACTTTCAACTTCCTTTGAAATCTGTTGCCCTTTATTACTGGTCTCCTGAATCCATTGATTCATATGATCCATTTTTTCAATCATATTTTTAAGACCTTTAGTGATTTGGGTAAACTCCTGGGTGTTTTTCTCCATTAGGTCTAAACTTTGCCCGACGGAATCCTTTTCTTCTTTCATCGATTCTTCCACAGCCAAAATATCTTTTACCAGGGTTCCTACAACTTCTTCGATCTTCGTTGAGACCTTTCCGGTCTCCGAGGCCAACTTTCCGACTTCATCGGCTACCACGGAAAATCCTTTACCGCTTTCGCCGGCTCTTGCCGCCTCCACGGATGCATTTAAGGCCAGCATATTCGTTTGACGGGCAATGTTATTGATCATGTCTACCATCTTCACGATATCTTCGGAATAGCTTTTTACGCCTTCCACTTTCACGGCACTTTCCATAACTTTCTCCTGGGTGTTTCTCATTTGCCCCGTTATTTCCATCGTGGATTCCATAATTTTCTCTGTCGAATTAATGGAATCCGTAGTATAATTCACGGTATCTTCCATTTCATTTTCCATACTTCCTAAGGTTACAACGATCTTATCAACTTCGTCCTTCGCGGCTTTTAGCATTGAGAACTGCTTTTCGCTGTTTTCAGCAGTAGTTTCCGTTGATCCGGAAGTCCGCTCGATGATCTCTAAGCTTTCGCTAGAAATTTCATATAGCTCGTCTGCAATTTGGGATAATTCACCGGCGGTAGACCCCTGTCTTTTAAAATTCACCTTCAAATTTTCAACCAGTTCTTTCAGCTCCCTGGTTAAGTTTTGCAGTCTCCCTTTACTGTCTTCCACCTCTACGGACAAGAGATCATTTTGATTGATTCTACTTAAATTCGTCTCTAACTTTTCGATCTCCTTCGCTTTGTCCTGAAATATGTTAAGCCACATGTTTCCAATCAACCCCCTTCTTATTCTCTACACTATTTTACTCTTTTATCAGCAAATCTACAAACCCGAATTTTGTTACATCGAATAAGCCGAGGTCCGTTAGTTTGATTTCAGGAATTACCGGCAGTGCCAGAAATGACAGGGTCATGAAGGGATCAATTTCCGGATTTACATCCAGTTCATTATAGGCAATGTCCAGCATTTTCTTAAACTTTTCGTTGACTTTTTCCATCGATTCCTCAGCCATTAAGCCTCCTAAGGGTAGGGACAGACTCGCAAGGATTTTTCCCTTGGCTACAATAGCGATGCCTCCGCCGATATTTTCCACTTCCTTAACGGCGTCCAGCATATCCTGATCACGATCTCCGATAAGAATCAGGTTATGGGAATCATGTCCGATGGTAAGAGCAATGGCACCGTCTTTCAGATGAAAGTCTTTTACCAGACCAAGCCCGACATTTCCTCTTTTATGGTGTCTTTCAATCACGGCCATTTTCAGTAAATGTTCCCCCTCATCACTATAGTACTTCCCGTCTTTTACCTTTACCCTCAGGGATTTTTGTTTTGTCAAAAGACTATGGGGCAGTACCTGAATCGTCCGGACGAGTTTACCGTCTACGTCTACATCAAAGTCTTCAAGAGATACATCATGAAGGTTCACGCTGTTTTTTACCCATCGGGTATCCGCCCGGTGTTCCGGCAGGTTTTCCAATAATTCCTCCGCAAGACTACCTTTTTTATATACGGAATGGATTTTAAAGGATTCCAGGTCCTCAAGTACGACAAAATCCGCCATGCGTCCCGGAACGATCGCGCCTACTTTATTCAACCCGTAACACTCCGCTGCATTAATGGTTGCCATTTGTATTGCCGTCATCGGATCAAGTCCCATCTTTATGGCACTTCGCACGTTATTGTCGATATGCCCTTCATGAATCAAATCATCCGGGTGCCGGTCATCCGTGCAAAACAGACATCTTCGGGAATTTTCCTTGCTTACTCCTTTAATCAGTTCTTCCAAATTCCTTGCCGCGGATCCTTGCCGAATGAGAATATACATTCCGAGGCGTAACCGATTTTGCATTTCCTCTACCGTGGAACATTCGTGTTCGGTCTGTACGCCCGCCATTCGATACGCATTGAGTTCATTGCCGCTGATTTCCGGTCCGTGGCCGTCGATGATTTTTTCTTTCGCAATCAGCACCTTATCTAAAATATCCTCTCTTGCACCGATGACCCCGGGATAATCCATTAACTCTCCGAGTCCTAATACATCCTTTCTGTTGATCAAGGTACTTAAGTCCTCCGCTAAGAGCTTTGCTCCGGAGTTTTCAAATTCCGTGGAGGGAACGCAGGATGGAAGAACAAAGTAAAAATTCATCGGTAAACCCCGGCTGGATTCCATCATATACCGGATTCCTTCCAAGCCTCGGACATTGGCAATTTCATGGGGATCCGCTACGATGGTGGTGGTTCCTTTTGGCAGTACCACTTTCATAAACTCCCGAGGGGATACCATGGACGACTCAATGTGCACGTGGCCATCAATCAATCCCGGTGCTAAATACTTGCCCTTCAGGTCAACTTCTTCTTCTCCTGAATAATTGCCGATACCGACAACTTCCCCGTCTACGATAGCCACGTCTCCTTCAATAATCTCCGAGGTGAATACATTAATGATTTTACCGTTCTTAAAAACCTTTTCGGCTTTTATTCGGCCTGCCGCCACATCGATTTTGGTTTTTAGTCTGTTTTTTATTTCAAAATTATTATTTTTGAGAATCATTAACGGGCCTCCTTTATGGCTTTTAGTAAGCGCTCCGGAGTTACGGGAATTTCTGTAATTCGAACTCCTACCGCATCATAAATGGCATTTAAGATTGCCGGTGCTACCGGGATCATTACCGGTTCTCCGATTCCTTTTGCTCCGAAGGGCGCGGAGGATTCCGGATCCTCCACAATAATCTTTTTGACCTCTACCGCATCCAGAGCCGTAGGAATCAGATACTTGGTAAAGTTATGATGTCTGATTTCACCCTTTACGATATTCAAGTCCTCAAGCAGGGCATAGCCTTGAGCCATGGCAAAGCCTCCGTCCATCTGTCCTTCGATCAGTTTTGGATTTACCGCCCGTCCCACATCCTGAACCAGGATCGCTTTTGAAATATCCAGGGTTCCGGTTTCCGTGTTGACTTCGACCTCCACTCCGCAGGCTCCGAAGGTATAGGGCCAGTAAGGATTTCCTTCCCCGGTTTCTTCATTCATTTCCGTTGTGGTCGCCTGGAAAACCTCTTCCACGACGAGTTCCTTATTTTCTGAATGACTGGCGATCTCTTTAAAGCTAATCCGCTTTGAAGGATTTCCCTCGACATGAATAGTATGATTTTCAAAAACCAAGGCTTCATTTTCGGTAAGTTCCAGGAGTTCCCTCGCCTTTCGCTCCAGCAGTTCTTTCAGGGATTCACTGGCGAATTTCATGGCATTTCCTGTATTATAGGTTTGACGGCTGGCCGCACAGGTTCCCGCGTCAATGGTGGTTTTCGTATCTTCATGGTCAAAGATGACATCCCTCGTTTTAATGCCCAGGACTTCCGCAGGAATCTGAGCCAATGCGGTTTTTGCTCCCTGGCCCACTTCACAGGCACCGGAATAGATTGTGAACCGTCCGTCTTCGTCAATTCTCGCCTTTGCTCTGGAGACATCCGGATAACCGTTTCCATATCCTGTACCGTAGAACATTATACCGATTCCTTTACCGGACTTTTTCATTTTGCATCGCCTCCTTTTCTTCCTGTCTTTTCTTTAAATCCTCCAGGAAATTTATATTCTCATCGGGCAGCGGTTTTTCATTCATGGCCGCTTCCAAAGCGTCCAGGCAGCGACCAAGAGGAACACTTTCTTTTAAAACCTGCTCGGTGGCGGTTTTGGAGTTCAGCCTAAAGATGTTTTTTCTTCGGATGGTAAAGGGGTCCATCCCCAGTTTTTCTGCGATTCGGTCCATCTGCTGCTCATGGGCGATCGGCGGTTGGGTAGCGCCGAAACCTCTCATGGCCCCGGAAAAGGGATTGTTCGTATATACGGCGTAGGAGTCTACCCATACATTGGGGATTTCATAAGGACCGGTGATATGTACCCCGGCCTTTCTGAGTACATTAATCGCCCAGGAAGCATAGGCTCCGGTATCCCCGACGATTCTGGTCTTCAGGGCCAGTAATTTTCCGTCTTTATCCGCTGCGGTTTTACAATGCATGGTAATCGGATGTCTTTTACAGTGGGCAAGAAAAGATTCCGTTCGATCATAGACCATTTTTACCGGACGATGAAATTTCCTTGCAGCCACGGCTAAATGAATCTGTAGGGTCAAGTCCTCCCTTCCGCCAAAAGCTCCTCCAACGGCAGGGTTGATGATACGAACCTGTTCTTCCTTCACATTTAAGGCGCCCGCAATATCGATTCGGTCAAAATGAGGATATTGGGTCGCTGCAATTACCGTGATTGTTCCGTCCTCCTCGACATAGGAAATCCCCGCTTCCGGTTGTAAAAACGCATGATCCACTGCACCGGTATAATAGGTGTCTTCCACAATCACCGCGGCTTCTTCAAAGGCTTTATCCACGTCACCTCTTCGGATCTTATAATGAAAAATGGTATTATCCTCGCCATGGATCTTCGGTGCGTCTTCCTTCATGGCTTCTTCGGGATCGAATACTCCGGGTAGTTCCTCATATTCCACCTGTATATCCGCCAGCGCGCTTTCCGCATCCCGTTCGGTCTCGGCAAATACTACGGCTATGGGATCCCCAATTCGTCGAACGCGGCTCTCACAAAGAGCCTCATGGTCTTTCATCAATACTCCGTGGGCATTTTTTCCGGGAATATCCTTGGCGGTCAGAACCCCTACCACACCTTTATGCTTTTCCGCTTTTTTCGTATCTATTGTAAAGTTTGCATGGGCCTTTATGGAACGTAAGGTTTTACCATACAACATATTTTCCATGCTTAAGTCTGCAGGGTATTTCGCCCCACCGGTTACTTTTGTGTGACCGTCCACCCGTAAAATACTCTCACCAATTACTTTAAACGCCATATTGTCACTCCTTTTCAGTTCTTATATCACTGTTTCCCGATTCGTTTCGATGCAAGTTCCACAGCCTCTACGATTTTTTCATATCCTGTGCATCGGCAAAGATTTCCTGAGATCCCCCGGCGTATCTCATCCCTTGTTGGTAGTGGATTTTTCAGTAACAAGGCCTTCGCGGAAAGAACCATTCCCGGCGTACAGAATCCGCATTGGACCGCTCCAGTATCAACAAAAGCCTGTTGAATCGGATCCAGTTTTCCTTCTTCTTCTACACCTTCAATCGTGACCACTTCACTGTCTTCCGCCTGAAAAGCCATAACCATACAGGAATTGACAAGTTTCCCGTTTAGGAGCACGCTGCAAACCCCGCATTCTCCCTCACCGCAGCCTTCTTTTGTTCCGGTTAAATGAAACCCTTCACGAATCACATCCAACAAACGTTCATTTTCATCGATATCGATCTTCTTTTGGACTCCGTTAATCTTCATATTAATTGTTTTCATGTTTACCCCACTTTCTATTTAAGAACCGGTTTTCCAACTGACTCCCCTTATTCCATCCTTGCCTGTTGAATACTCTTATCCAAGGCCTCTTTAAAGATTCCTTTAACGGCTTCTTCCTTAAAAGCTACGCCGCTTCGTCCGATCAGCCGTTTTCCAATGATTCGCTGAAACATATCATAAGCCTGCTCCTTTAGCTCTTCCGTTAACTTCTTTCCTTGTAAGAGCGCCTCCACTTCCCGCTCCCGTAGACTGTTTGGTCCCAGGGAGCCGTTGGCAATACGAATGTCTCTAATGACTTGCTCCGGAGACAAATCAAGGTATACCCCGGTGCATATTTTGGATATGGCCAGGGCTTTCCTTGGCCCCAGTTTTTTAAATCCCAGTCCCTGACTCTTTTCTAACTGGTCAAATTCCACATAATACAAAACCTCGCCCGGGGCCAGGTCCACTTTGCCTTTTCCGAGGAAAAAATCCTCCAGCTTGATTCTTCGAAGCCCTTTTTTACTTTTCAGGACCACTACGGCATCTAGTGCCAGTAAAGGCGGGACGGTGTCCGCCGCGGGTGAGGCATTACAGATATTTCCTCCGATTGTACCGGCATTACGGATTTGCGGGGAGCCCACTTCCATTGCGGCTTCTTTAAGGCCCCCTAATCTGCCCCCAAACAGCGGATGGTTTTCTATATCTGTAAAGGTAACTCCGGCTCCGATCTGCACTTTTCCTTCCACCGTTTTAATAAACTGCAGATCTTTAAGGGTTGAAATATCGATCAGTGCCTCCGGACTAATCATCCCTTCTTTCAGTTTCACCACAACATCCGTGCCTCCGGCAATAATTTTCCCATTGCTCCCGGCCTCTTCTAAAACCTCAAGCAAGCCATCGAGGGTTTTCGGCTTGTGGGTCGTCTTTATATTATACATCGGCAAAAGCCTCCTTTAACAAAATCTTTCCTATTTTTCTTTCTTCGTAGAATAATCAGATCTATTATACTATTTTGACACTTTTTCCGTGTTTTTTATACAGTAAATTCTCTGAAGTTCCCAGGGTTTCTTTTTCTCCTGTGTGACGATTTTGTATATTATCTACAACTTTCTTTCAAAATCTTTTTTCTTTGGCAATCCAGTATGTAAAAACTTCTAATTCCACCGATATATTAAAAACCTCCTCACTAAAAATCAGCAAGGAGGTCATCACCTTATTTTGGATACAGTTTTCGATTAGTGTGTTTTAATCAAGCATAATGCATTTTACTAAATAATAAAGTTAATAATAAATACCAATACTAAAATGTAGGCAATTGGAGATATTTCCCGTGCTCTTCCTGTTAACAGCTTTAAGAATACATAGGAAGTAAGACCGAAAATAATTCCTTCTGCAATACTGTAAGCAAGCGGCATCATAATGATTGCTAAGAACACCGGAATCGCTTCGGTATAATCGGAAAGATCGATCTTTTGAATCGGACTCATCATAAACAGTCCAACCAATATCAGCACCGGTGCCGTAGCGGCTCCGGGAACAATTAAGAAAATTGGAGAAAAGATCAATGCAACCAGGAACATTCCGGCTGTGGTAAGTGCAGTAAGTCCGGTTCTTCCACCTTCAGCAACTCCCGCTGCACTCTCTACATAGGTGGTTACCGTACTGGTTCCAAGCATCGCGCCGGCAGTCGTTCCGATAGCATCCGCAAAGAGTGCCTGTTTCGCTTTCGGAAGTGAACCGTCTTCCCGTAAAATATTGGTCTTTGAGGCAACCCCAACTAAGGTTCCGATCGTATCCAACATATCCACGATTAAGAAGGTCAGTAAAACTACGACCATATCCCAGGTGAAAATCTCGCTAAAGCCCACGAACTTCAAAGCAATAGGCTCAATTGACGGAGGCATACTGATAATTCCGTCGGGTAAAGAGGATACACCAAAAGGAATACTGATTGCTGTTGTTACCAAAATACCAATCAATAAGGCTCCTCGAACTTTTTTAATTAATAAAACACCGGTAATAATAATACCAATAACTGCAATAACTGCCGGTGCTGCGGTCATATCCCCAATAGTTACGGCTGTAGCTTCATCAGGAATAATGATTCCAGCGTTTTGAAGACCGATAAATGCGATAAACAGTCCGATACCTACAGAAATCGCATGCTTTAGGTTAATCGGAATCGCATCCACAATTTTATCTCGGATATTAAATGCGGTCAGTGCAATGAAAATGAGTCCTTCGATAAATACTGCCGTTAGTGCAAATTGAAAAGAATGACCCATGGTCAGTACAACGGAAAATGCAAAAAACGCATTTAAACCCATTCCGGGTGCCAGCGCAAAAGGATAGTTTGCATAAAAAGCCATAACCAGCGTTGCAATAACGGCCGAAATAGCGGTTGCGGTAAACACTGCACCAGGGTCCATACCCGCTGCAGATAAAATGTCCGGGTTTACAATTAATATGTAAGCCATGGTCATAAAGGTTGTAATCCCTGCTAAAACTTCCGTTCTAGCATTCGTACCGTTTTCCTTTAACTTAAACGTTTTTTCAAAAAATCCATTATTTGTGTTTTGATTTTCACTCAAATTTGTTGCCTCCTCTATCTAATTTTGATAATCATCTTGCGACAAACTTGATTCCTCTGAAAATTCTAACTGTATCCTCCTTTCTGAAAATTTAAGGTGATAAAAAAGATGAAGCTATAGTATTATAATATATTTTTGCTATAGCTTCAACTAGTTTTCGGTTCTACAGACATCATACTACATTTACCTAATACAATAGAATGTATACTATTCACAATATTTTCAACTATTCAATTGGAAAACGTGCTTTTGCTGTACTTATAGGATCGGATCCAATATTTCAAAATTATTTACGTCAATAATTCCCTGATCCGTAAGCTTCCATTTCGGGCTTGTTGATAAGGCCAGGAATGATAGGTGCATAAAAGGCGCATGAACCTGTCCGCCCAACTGCTCATTTACGATTTTTTCCAGTTCTCCGTACTGCTTACTTACTTCATGTCCCGTCAGCTCATCGGTAATTAATCCGCCGACAGGAAGTCTCAGTTCCTGAATTACCCGGCCACGGTTGACCACGGCAATTCCGCCTTCCATTTCAATGACCCGGTTAATCGCCTCGGCCATATCCTTCAGGTTGGTACCAACAGCAATAATGTTATGGGTATCATGGGCAATACTCTCTGCAAAAGCCCCTTGTTTGAGTCCAAAGCCTTTTACAAAGGCTCGACCGATACTGCCGTTTCTGCCGTATCGTTCCACACAGGCCATATGAAGGACATCCTTTTGAAGGTCCGCCTGCGCGATTCCCTGCTGAATCTTTACCGGTTCTTCGAAGCTGTCGCTGAGGTTCTGATCGGGAATCAGCCCGATCACTCTTGCGGTAGCCTGATTTCCTTGGGTTTGGATTCCGAGGTCGCTCGCTTGGATCGGTGATCGTTTCACCGAATGCTTTACTTCATCAGGGTAGGTGTACTTCGGAAGCGCATCCAGCATTTGTCCTTCATATGCCATCAGTTTTCCTTTGACATATACGGCTTCAACCGTCATTTCCTGAAGATCCTCGATGATTGCAATGTCCGCTCTTTTTCCGGGAGCGAGGATTCCTACATCATCCAGTCCGAAATAGGTTGCGGGATTGATGGTAACCATTTGAATGGCCTCAATCGGATCGACGCCTTCCTTAATGGTCCGCTTGACGATTTCATTCATATGTCCAAGTTTCTCCAAGTCTTCTGCCACCATATCATCCGTGGCAAGAATGCATCGACGGGAGTCCAATCCTTCTTCGGTTACGGCACGAATACACTCCGCCATATTACGCTGGGTGGATCCTTCCCGCATAAAGACATAAACTCCTTGGCGAAGTTTTTCCACACACTCTTCTTTGGTTGTGGTCTCATGACAGGAGCACTCTCCAGCGGTGGAGATAATATGGGCTGAGAGTTCCTTTCCAAAAAGCTCCGGAGCGTTGCCGTCCACCATTTTGCCGATACTTCTGGCATAGGCTGTGGAAGCCAATAAATCCGTAACCACTTCCGGGGTGTTTCGATAAACATGCTTTACATTACTAAAACCCTGAAGCTCCCCGATTCCGATAATATTTGGGTAGTTCAGTAAATCCGGCATATCCTTTGAAGTAATATCGTAGGCTGCGGTCTCCAGTCCCGGAGAATCCGGTGTCAAGGCCGGTACCACTAATTTCACATTATTGGGTACATGACTTGCTTCATCGGCCATTGCCTTCATTCCGATGGGTCCCAGGGCATTTCCGATTTCATGGGGGTCCGCTACCAAGGTTGTGGTTCCCGACGGAATAGAAAATCTTGAAAACTCGGTAATCGTTAACATACTGCTTTCAAAATGCATATGGGAATCCATAAAGCCCGGTGCGATAAAACGCCCGGACACATCCACAACTAAGGTATCCGGTCCGATTAAGTCTGTAGCATCACCGACATTCAGGATATAATCTCCCTTAATCGACACATCCGCCACATAGGCTTCCCGGGTTAACACATTAATAAAGTTCCCACCACTAAGTACCACATCGGCGAATTCCTTATCGGACAGTAATACGTCAATGAGGTTTCGGTATTCCATTGATTTTTTAAATCCTTGGGCATCTAACACGTTTCGCCCTCCCTTCTACTTGACAATCAATCATATAAGTCAATATTGTCTACAATCCCTACTATGGCCATATCGATTGCCGAATCACTCTTTCTTGCCGCATTTCTTGCAGCCTTGCCCTTCGTATAAATCACCACTTCTCCAATGCCTGCTCCTACCGTATCCACAGCAATCATCGGTTGTCCAACGGCTTTATAGTCCATAGTCAAGGGCTGAGTAATCATCAGCTTGCACCCTAGTAGAGTGTCGTCTTTTCTAGTCGCTACGGCTGTGCCAATTATTCTACCAATATTCATCGTCTCTCTCTCCTTTACCCTTGTTCTTTTTTAATTTCAATCCCCAAATCCTTTGCACGATCAAAGGCTAAAGGAGTAATGATTGCATTTTGTGGAACATTCAAGACCTTCAAAGGAGAGTTGAGGTTATTAATATCTTTTTCCGTAATAAGGACTTTTACTCCCGTTTTTTCGGTTTTTGGGCTTTGGGATTGAACGCTTACATCGTTTTTCCGATAAGAAGTCTTCAATCCCCTATTATTGCAGAAGGTATCCTGCAAAACTTTCCGATAGTCCTGACCATGCAAAATGACAACGCCCATTTCCGAAACATTTTCAATCATCGCGTCCACCATCTTTTGCATCTTTGGCACTTTCGAACGCTGGCCCTTATAGGCAACCACACTATCCACATTCAGAATCACTTTTTTTCCGCACCAAAGACTTTCCCATAAGAGTGTGGAGATAAAATCATCCAGAATTCCCTGAGAAAGTTTTGCTGTGGTGTTTTGCGTTGTCATGGGCACCACAATTCCATCGACCCGGTCGAGAATCTGGCCGATTTTTCCTTTGTCCACTTCCGTGAAAATATTACGGGCTCCCAATTGTCGCTGAATATGCTTTATGTCCAATAAATCCTTCCCATTCCAGGAAAAAGCGATGTCAAAGTTGATTCCATATTGTCGGGATTTTTGAAGCTCTTCCAAGGCTTTATCCAGGCCGACATTGGTCCCGGTAAATACCGCTAATAAGTTCAAATCCGACCCTGTTGTTTTCGGTTGAACCGGGGTCTCATTTACCCTATTCGGATTCCTGTTCCGACTTGCCGGTTGGCCAAGCTGATCCAGGATCCCTTTTGTAAAATCATACTTATTCATTCCTTAACACCTCACTGAGGAGTTTACCCCTTTTATTCTTGACCTTTTAGCATAACTCTTTCAACTTCTGAATGAGGTCTTGGGATTACATGAACAGAGTGCAGTTCGCCTACGGCTCTTGCCGCTTCCGCTCCTGCATCGGTGGCAGCCTTAACCGCGCCAACGTCCCCTCGTACCATTACGGTTACAAGTCCAAATCCGATTTTCTCATATCCAACCAACTGTACATTTGCTGCCTTTACCATAGCATCCGCCGCTTCTGTTGCGCCTACTAAACCTTTTGTTTCTACCATTCCTAGTGCTTGACTCATCGTATACCCTCCTTAAATTTTGTTGTTTATTGATAAAACATTATGATGGCTTATGATTTACTTTTTGCTTTTCGCTTTTGTGGTATTCTTTTTTTTCATATCTCCACTTTTTTTAGCGTCTTCAGAGACCTTGGCCCCTGATTTTTTCTTCAAATTTTTCTTAAAGATTGCAATCAGCTGATCCAGTTCATCATCGGGCTTAGCAATAACATGATGGGCCGCCACAGTTCCAATTTGCTGGGCTGCAGAGACGCCGGCGTCCACTGCGGCTTGCACTGCGGCTACATCTCCCGCTAAATGCACGGTAACGCTTACTGCCTGTCCGACTCCGATCACCTTTTCATAACCGATCAACTCCACATCCGCAGCTTTACTTGCCGCATCAAGGGCCGTAATTGCACTGGTGAGTCCTATTGTTTCAATCAAACCTAATGCAGGTTTCATACCACAACTCCTCCTTTTTCTTCACCTACGATTGATTCCTTTTTCCTAATGATTGTAAGGATACCGAAGATACGCCTTTTCCGGGATTTGCCACAACCGAGGTCCGGACGCTTCCCTTTCCATAGGGATCCTTAACCGCACCCCTGCTTTTTGTCTCAACGCTTTTCTTATGATTCGTAGAAGGGGTTTCGCTTATTTGAGATCCGGTCGAGGAATTTCCTGCCGCGATATCTTCTAATTTCATTCTTTTGCCTCGATGATTCGAAGTCTTTGCAAAAGAGGTAGCTTGTGGATTTTCATCGGAATGATGAATAAGACCGGAAAGTATTGCTTCCTCCCGCTCATCCAAATTCCGTCTGCTTTCCAGCTGTTCATCATAGGTGTTCGATTTAATCTTCCCGCTCTTCTTTGACATCTGGTCCATCATCACTCTTGCTAATGGATTTGCCATTTTATCACCACCATTTTGGCTAATCTAGGATCTTATCAATTTCTTCATGGGGTCTTGCAATCACATTCGTTGAAATGACTTCTGCAATTTCCGCCGCCACATGTTTTGCATTTTCCACTGCCGCTGAGACCGCTGCCACTTCACCGGTTACAATAACGGCTACGATTCCTGAGCCTACATACTCCGCTTCCATCAATGTTACATCCGCGGATTTTACCATTGTATCGGCAGCTTGAATCGCTGCCACTAAACTTCTGGTTTCTACCATTCCTATGGCCTGTCGCATAATCAATGACCACCTTTACTTTTATTTCATATCGGGAAAATACTTACCTATATCAAGTTCTTCATAACCCGGGATAAAGGCCCGCTCAAAGAGCTTTGCCTTTTCGCCTAAGGGCTTTGTTGCATCGATTCCGAGCTTATCCGTAGTACCCTGGGCTACATGGGAGGCTTCCAAGCCGGAGCCTAAAGCGCCTTCGATTACTACTAAGTCTTTACTGACCTGTACCCTTGAGGCTAAGGCCAGTTCCACGTCTTTATAATTATAGATATCAATGTCCTCATCCACAATCACGACGTGCTTAATGTCCTTGGAGCTTCCAAGAGCCCCCATGATGGCGGTTTTTCCGTCACCCGGATGTCTTTTGTTAATCTGAATGACTGCGTGGAAACGGCAGCCTCCGGGAACGGTCACGTGCACATCCTTCGCATCCACCAGATTGTTCACGTAAGTGAAAATTTCCACTTCCCGAATCAAGCCATTGGATAAATGTTCTTCCCTTGAAGGAAATGCGTGCTGAAAATAGGGGTTGTTTCGATGCATGATCGTTTGAATTTTCATTACGGGATTTGGTGCAACCTCCCCGTAGTATCCCATCAGTTCCCCAAAAGGACCTTCCTCCACCCGCTTGTTGGGAATCAGGTGTCCTTCAAGGACCATTTCCGCATAGGCGGGGACCTCCAAATCGATCGAATGGCATTTCACAAGCTCTAAGGGCTCTCCCCGCAAGGCACTGTCTACATGGTATTTATCAACGCCGTACTTTTCCGAGCTGATCTGTGAGGCCAGTAAGTACTCGGCATCATATCCGAGCACCACGGCACACTCCATGGGCTGTCTTTTTTCCTCCAACTCCTTAAAATGCTTTAACAACAGCGGTGATGCCCCGGAAATCAAGGCATTGATTTCGTCCTTTTCATTGATTTGAAATCTTCGAACCGCCATATAGGTCTTTTTTGTTTCCGGGTCCTTGACCACGAGCATTCCGGCGGTAATAAAGCGCTCGGAATCCTTGCCGTTGGACTTTGGAATCGGAAACATTTTTCCGATGTCGATATTTCTTGTGATGATGTTTTCCTGAATCGGCCCCGACGGTAGAATTTTCGGCGGTTTCGGATTCGCAATCGCATCCATTACCCGCTCCAGACGGTCTTCTCTTGTCACACCCATTAAGTCGTAGTATATCTGCCGTTCTCCGAATACCCCGCCTACCACCGGTACACTATGGCCTTTTACGTTGGAGAACAGGATCGGTCGCTCGCTGTCAAAATAATCCAGCACCGCTCCCAGTTCATAAATCGGGTCCACCGGTTCTTTACAGTGCAGCAGTCGATTGGATGATTCCAGGAGTTCTAAGGTCTTACGAAACATCTGTTTTTCCAAAACATCCCTCCTCTCTTACTCGCCCCATCGTTTTGCCAGGTGGTGTTCGATCCCCAGCTGATCCAGGGTTCTTGCCACCAGCGCATTTACCATATCTCCAATGGTTTGAGGATGATGATAGAAGCTTGGAGAGAGGGGCATAACCCGTACCCCCATTTTTGCCAGTTTCAGCATATTCTCAAGATGAATGACACTGAGCGGGGTCTCTCTCGGTAAAATCACTAGTTTTCGGTTTTCTTTTAAAACCACATCCGCTGCCCGGGTTAAAAGATTATTTGACCCTCCATAGGCGATCGTCGATAAGGTCTTCATGGAACAGGGAACAATCACCATTCCATCGGTTTTGAAGGATCCACTGGAAATTTTCGCGGCTAAATCATCATTGGGGTGAAAGACCGTAGCATAGGACTTAATTTCCTCCAGTTTCATGCCGGTTTCATGCTCTAAGACATATTCTCCCATGGTGCTTACCACCAGATGGGTTTCAATGTTTAACTCTTTTAATGTTTTTAATAGAGCGACGCCATAAATCGCGCCGCTTCCGCCTGTCATCCCGACAATTATTCGCATTACGGTTCCTCTCTTTCTAAGGAATCTGCACTATTTTACTTTATTTTCCGTGTCTCCTCCGCCTAACCATGGATCTTCACCTTTTTCCCAAGCATTCATATACTCATCGATGGTGATGACTTTTGTAAAGATTCGTAAATCATTCAGTCCGTACTCATGCATTTCATCGTTCTTGGAATGCACGCCGTCACTTAAGGTAATAACCTTATAGGCATTTGCTAAGGCATCAGAAGCTGTACTTCTAACACATACGTTCGTCCATACACCGGTTACGACTACGGTATCAATATTTTCTTCTTTTAAGTATAAATCCAAATCCGTATGTTGGAAAGCACTGTGTCGTCTTTTGGGAATAATGTATTCATCTCCCTCAGGGTATAATTCTTTAATAAAATCGGAACCTTTTGTTCCTGCTACTGCATGTCTTGGTCTCACTCTAAAGTCCGCATCGTTTTTTCGGTGCGCCTCTTGAATGTGTACTAAGTGAATA
>JBEPWR010000006.1:0-19941 GCA_041642335.1 Eubacteriales bacterium | reverse complement strand
GATCCCTGTACAATTGGAATATCGTCTCCCGGGAAGTCGTACTCGCTTAGTAGATCTCGAATTTCCATCTCTACCAGCTCTAGTAACTCTTCGTCGTCTACCATATCACACTTGTTCATGAATACTACGATGTATGGTACCCCTACTTGTCGAGACAGTAGGATGTGCTCTCGGGTTTGAGGCATTGGACCATCTGCTGCGGATACTACCAGGATTGCTCCGTCCATTTGCGCGGCTCCGGTGATCATGTTCTTTACATAGTCGGCGTGTCCCGGGCAGTCTACGTGTGCGTAGTGTCGGTTTGCGGTTTCGTACTCTACGTGTGCGGTAGAGATCGTAATACCACGTTCTTTTTCCTCCGGTGCTTTGTCAATCTTGTCAAAGTCTACAGCGGCTCCGGTTCCAAATCGCTTGTGCATGGTAATGGTAATGGCTGCCGTTAAGGTTGTTTTACCGTGGTCTACGTGTCCGATGGTCCCGATATTCACATGGGGTTTATTTCTTTCAAATTTCGCTTTTGACATTATTCATCCTCCTCTATTTGGTTTTAGAGATTTGATTGTATATGTATCCCTCAATCACTTGATAACAATTTTACTATGCTTCAAAGTGTATTGTCAACACTTTATCCTTATTTATTTGCCATCTCTTTTTCATGCTCCTCCAAGTAATTTTCAAGCTTTCGCTTCACTCTCTGGAGGGCATTGTCGATGGATTTTATATGCCGGTCAAGTTCCACTGCCATCTCCTGATAAGACTGTCCTTCCAGGTAGGCGGTCAGCACGTCCCATTCGAATTCACTGAGTACGTCACTAAGTCTATTCTCAATGCTCCCCATTTCTTCCCTTCCGATAATCAAATCCTCCGGATTTATGGTGGAGCGCTCAGAGATCACATCAAGGAGTGTCCGATCCGATTCTTCATCATATATCGGTTTATTTAATGATACATAGGAGTTCAGCGGAATATGCTTTTGCCGCGTCGCTGTTTTGATTGCGGTTATGATTTGTCGCGTAATACACAGTTCCGCAAAGGCACGAAAAGAAGAGAGTTTATCCGCTCGATAGTCTCTTATGGCTTTATAAAGACCGATCATTCCCTCTTGAATAATATCCTCTTTATCCGCTCCGATCAGAAAATAGGATCTCGCTTTTGCTTTCACAAAATTCTTGTATTTTTCCATAAGATACTCAATTGCTTCAATTTCCCCGTCCCTAGCGCGAAGCACAACCGCTTCGTCTATTGTGTCCTGTTTGTTTTCCGTTACTTCCCCTGTATGGAGCTTCCTTTTCTTTGCCAAAACCGTTCCCATAGACATCGCCACCACCCCTTTTATAAGCGTTGCAAAAACTATAACCTAATTATAACCTAGTAAAATGCACAAAGTCAAGGGGTTCGGCTATTCTTTTCTGAATTTTTCAAGCTTTCTAAGTATTTCCCGGTCGATATTGTTCGAAATGGAGTTGGAAATAATTTTTTCCAGCTTCTCACTCTTACGGTGAATCTTCCCTTTTGCAGCGTCAAAGTCCAGTACCAACTCCCGGACCGTGATTCGGGTCGCTCCGCTCCCCAAAACCATTTGCTGCTCAGCCCAGTCGTTTGTTACTACTGAAACATGATTTCGTTCGGACAGTTCCGTAGTCAAACGTTCAATATAACTATCCGCGGTTTCCCGTTCTTTCGTATAAACGATTTCCACCCCTTTGATCCGTTCCTTTAACTTCTTTGTGCCCTTCACCAGGTAGGCATCGAAGACTACAATGATCTCTATTCCCTTGAAACTTTTATACTCCGCCATTAAATCAACCAGGGCTGTCCTGGCCTCATCGAGATTGATCTCCGCAATTTTTTGAATTTTGGGCCATCCATTGATCACATTGTAGCCGTCCAGTATCAAATATTCTTTCAAGTGTCCCACTCCTAAGCCTCTTTTGTTTTCCGCTGTCTGAGCACCTCATACATCAGTACCGCACCGGCTACCGATGCATTTAGCGAGGATATTGCCCCTTCCATTGGAAGCTTGACGAGAAAGTCACATTTCTTTTTTGTCAGTTCCGAGAGTCCCTTTCCTTCTCCGCCAATAATTAAGGCAATGGGTCCTAAGAGATTTGCTTCATAGTGTACCTGCTCGCCGTGCATATCGGCCCCGACCATCCATAAGCCTTCTTCTTTTAAACGCTCCATGGTTTGGGCAATATTCGAGACTTTTGCCACCGGAACATGTTCCAGAGCCCCTTGGGCAACTTTCGCGACACTCACCGTAAGCCCCACGGACCTTCTTTTCGGAATGATAATGCCGTCGACACCGGACGCATTGGCCGTTCTTACCATGGACCCTAAATTATGGGGATCCATAATTTCATCGAGAATCAGGAAAAACGGTTCCTTATTCTTGGTTTTTTCCAGCAAATCCTCCAATTCAACGGTCTCATAGGCAGCAATTTCCGCAATTACCCCTTGGTGATTTCTGGTTGCCGATAGTTCATCGAGCTTTTTTCGATCCACGTATTTAACCATAACGCCTTTATCTTTGGCCATTCCGATGATTTTTACCACGGATCCTTTTTTATCGCCGGAATCGATCAGAATTTTATTGATCGGATGTTCGGATTTCAACGCCTCAATCACGGGATTTCTTCCCTCAATTTGGGTTTCGGACTCTTTCACAGCGTCTTCCTGTGCCGCTACATTTTTGGGGTTTTTATCCATCGGTTTTTTATCCATCGGCTTGTTTCCCCGCTTATCAAAGCTTTTTCTTTTGTTCATCGGACGGTTTTTTCCGGTATTTTTATTTTTTTTCATTGATCCCACCCCTTTCCAGGCAGTTTTTATTTGATCTTGTTTTACAGTTTTGAAAATCGATCCCGAACCGCTGTTATTTCTCCACAGGTCATTGCGCCCTCAGGGCAGAGGCCCTCCAGGCATTTCGGTCCGGCCTTTTCAAATACGGTTGGGGCAATTTTTTTAACCTGACCTAGCATTTCAATAGCCAGCTCTTGAATTTCCCACTGAGCCCGGTTACAGCACCGGTGATCAAAAAAGTGCAGTAGGGCTCTGGCGTTCATCGTAACGATAATTTTCGTCTCACAGGCATTGGGAAGGACAAATCGGGCATCCTCAATGGCTTTTTTCTTTGCCCTCTTCTTCGCATTTTTTTCCGCCTCACCCTTATCCAGATATTCTTTTAGGTAATCGGAGTAGAGCTCCTCTGTAATTTGTTCATAATAGTCTCCGCTTCTTTCCATCGCCTCGAGATATTTCGCCTTGGCTTCCGGTCTTTTTTCGATTTCCGGCGGGATAATGTATTGAAAATTCTTTTCTTCCACATAGCGTTGACTCTTTTGCGAGTAGCTGGCTCCGATTCGATGACGGACCAATTGATGGGTTAAGCTTCTTGATACCCCTTCAATCCCGAAGGTAAAGGAAATATGTTCTAGGGGAGATTCATGCCCTATATTCACCAGCATTTGGACAAATTTTCGGTTCTTATCCCTATCGGATTGTTCCATGGTTCCCTCTATGCCCTTTGAGGAATAACAAAGTTTCGCAGCTCCGGCAATAACTTTTTCCGGATCCGGGGTATGGGTGATTAACTCTACATGTAGTTGGCTTTGCATTTATTGATCTCCCTTCTCAATAATTTCAACCGCTCTTTTCATTATTTCCATCAGTCTTTGGTAATCTTGTTGACAAAACAGGTATCCGATAAGGGCTTCAAAGCCTGTTGCATATCGGTAATCCCCAATATCCGAGTTCTTCGGCACTGTCTTGGACTTTTGATTCCGTCCTTTTTTAACCACGGTCCATTCCTCTACAGTCAACTCTTCCTGTAGCTGCAGAACGATCTCCGCCTGGGCTTTAGCTTTTACATAGGTAACCGCCTTCTTGTGAAGTTTATCGACGGATAAGTCCGGATTTTCAATAAGCATTTTTCGAATATATACTTCATAAATTGCATCTCCTATATAGGCCAAAGCTAAGGGAGAGGTTTGCTGTAAGTTTATTTCAGACCGGTTCTCACTAAATTCTTCCAGGAATTTCTCCATAAATCTCCTACCTTTCTTGTCTCACATTATATTTCAAAAATAAGAAAAACACAACCAAAGGGCAGGTCCACCCTCTACAAAAGTTGTGTTTTCCGGAATGCAGTTTCCGGCTTACGAAGTCCTTCTCCACTGTACCCCCTGAGGAGTGTCTTTTAACTCAATTCCCATTTCCTGAAGCTGGTCCCGTATTTCATCGGCTAAGGCAAAATTCTTCTCTTTTCTCGCCTGCTGCCTTTTCTCAATCAAGGCTTCAATTTCCTCATCCAGAACCTCTTCCTTTTTTTCCAAAAGCCCCAGCACACCGGTTAATTTTCTTAATAAATCCAGGCCGGACTGAACCAGTTTTTTAGAAGTGCTATCCTGAATGTTGGTATTGAGGTCCTTGACCAGGTCAAAAATGACGGCAATGCCATCGGCGGTATTGAAATCATCATCCATTTTTTCAATAAAACCTTCCTCATATTTCCTGAACCGCTCCTCCATAGCCTCTTCTTCTTCCGTCAGATTTTTCAGCTCAACGTTTTTGAGTAAATGCTCCAGTCGTTCTTTGCTATGATATAAACGCTCCAGACCGCTTTTGGCGGAGACCAGTAAGTCTTTGTTAAAATTCAAGGGATTTCGATAATGGGCCGAGAGCATAAAGAAGCGAAGAACTTCGAGATCAAACTCTTTTCGAATATCCCGAACGGTAAAAAAGTTTCCGAGGGACTTGGACATTTTTTCGTTGTTCACATTCAAATACCCTACATGAAGCCAGTAATTCGCAAAGGGTTTTCCGGTCGCCGCTTCGCTTTGGGCGACTTCATTTTCATGATGGGGAAATACCAAATCTCCCCCGCCACCATGAATATCGATGGTCTCTCCCAGATATTTTTTCGCCATGGCGGAACACTCAATATGCCAGCCGGGGCGACCCTTTCCCCAGGGACTGTCCCAACTTGGTTCTCCTTCTTTTGAGGATTTCCATAAGACAAAATCCAAGGGACTTTTTTTTCGCTCATCCACTTCCACTCTGGACCCCTGCTGCAGATCTTCCAAATTCTGCTTCGATAGTTTTCCGTAGTCCGGATAACTCTGAACATCGAAATACACATCTCCATCGACTTCGTAGGCATGGCCCTTTTCCTGAAGAATCCGGATGATCTTGATAATTTCCGGAATATTTTCCGTTACCCTTGGATGCACATCCGCTCTTTCAATTCCAAGACTATCGGCATCCTTGTAGTACTCTTTTATAAATTTTTCACTGATTGCTTCGAAGGTTACGCCTTCTTTATTGGCTTTGTTGATGATTTTGTCATCGATATCGGTAAAATTCTGTACAAAATGCACTTTGTATCCCCGATACTGAAAGTACTGCCGCATGGCATCAAACACCATAAAGGTTCTTGCGTTACCGATATGGAATAAATCGTACACCGTTGGTCCGCAGGCATACATTTTTATCTCCCCCGGAACAATCGGTTGGAATTCCTCTTTTTGTTTTGTAAAGGTGTTATATAGCTTCATCCAATCATATCTCCTTCCATCTTTGGATTTTATGGAAATATCATATCTTTCTTCTTTTATGGTACTTATTACAGTTGTGATCGGACAAATTCTATCCGTTTCAGTAATTTCTCCCGACCCAATACTTTCATTACCAAGGTAAGGTCCGGCCCCTGGGTTTCACCGGTAACTGCGACTCTTGCGGGTTTGAAAAGCTTCGGTCCCTTTGCACCGACTTCCTTTTTCAGATCCTTAAAGACCTGTTTTCCAAAGGCTTCGTCAATCAATTCCGCATTTTTCACCTTTTCATAAAAAGCCTCCAGCAACTGATCGATATGATCATCATTCAGGATTTCTCGAGCCTCGGAGCTGATTCTGATCTCCTCTTTAAAAAACATTTCCGCTTTCTCCGGTACCTGGGCCATGTAATCCAGATACTCTTTAATAACCTCCATTAAATCCTCAACCCAGTGGATTTCCGCGTCTCCCTGGCCGGGGGTTAAGTATCCCGCTTTTTCCAGATAGGGAATGGCAAGCTTTGCCAAACGGTGGTTGTCAGCTTCTTTGATGTAGTGGTTGTTGAACCAGTTAAGTTTTTCAACATCAAATACGCCACCGCTTTTTGAAACCCTTTTCAAATCAAAGTTTTCCTGCAGCTCTTCCATGGTAAAGATCTCCTGATTATCCTCGGGGCTCCAGCCGATTAAGGCGATATAGTTAACCAGCGCCTCGGGAAGATATCCTTTCTGTTTAAAGTCCTCCACCGCTACGTCTCCCTGACGCTTGCTTAATTTTTTCTTATCCTTATTGAGGATATTGGGCAAATGAACATATTTGGGGATATCCCAGCCGAAGGATCGATATAGTTGAATATGTTTCGGCGTTGACGTTACCCACTCCTCACCACGAATAATATGGGTGATTCCCATAAGATAGTCATCCACTACCACAGCAAAGTGATAGGTTGGGAAACCGTCGGATTTAATCAGCACCTGATCGTCAATATCACTGGCATGAAAGGACATTTTCCCTCGAACCACATCTTCAAATTCTATCTCCTGACCTTCCGGAATCTTCAGGCGGATGACAAAGTCCTCTCCACTTGTGATCTTTTCCTGGACTTCCTCTTCAGAAAGACCTCTGCAGTGGCCATCGTATTTTGGCGTTTCTCCTTTAGCCTTTTGCTCTTCCCGTACCCGATCAAGCCGCTCCTTAGAGCAAAAGCAGTGATAGGCATCCTTCTGGTTAAGGAGCTGTTTGATATGCTTTTGATAGATTTCCAGTCTTCGGGACTGCATATAGGGTCCAAATTCGCCTTTTTCAATTAAGGTGTCCCCTTCAATCTGAAATCCCTCATCATGATGAATTCCTGCCCAGGACATGGATTCAATCATCCCTTCAACCGCACCTTCCACATACCGTGCCCGGTCCGTATCCTCAATTCTGAGAATATACTTTCCATCATTGCCCTTTGCGAATAGATAATTATATAAAGCCGTTCGCAGGCTTCCGATATGGACAAATCCTGTTGGACTCGGTGCAAATCTTACTCTTACCGACATTTTCATTCCTCCTTTAAACTTTTTATCCCTTGATTGCTGTTTGCTTCTTGACTATCCCGCTTCCGGTTTAATAGGCTTTCGCAAAATACGTTAGAGATTTTCCCTCTTTCCCGCAGAAGGGGCAGTCACCTTTTGCTTCGTCCTGTTCGAAAGGCATGCAGCGCATCGTCGCACCGGTTTCTTTTTTAATGGTTTCTTCGCACTCGGGGTCTTCGCACCACGTAACCTTTACAAAGCCCTGAGTGGTATTCATGATTTCTTTTAGCTCTTCCAGATTTTTTGCCTCATGGGTGTTCTCATCCCGCATCTTTTGGGCTTTTTCAAATAAACTTGTATTGATTTCCTTTAACAGCTCCGGCACTAAGCCCTCTAAACCGTCAATGGATGCCGGTATTTTCTCCAGGGTATCCCGACGCACCAGCATTACCTGATTATTCTCAATATCTCTCGGTCCGATTTCTATTCGTATCGGCACCCCTTTCATTTCCCATTCATTGAATTTCCAGCCCGGAGAATAGTTCTCCCGATCATCCAGTTCCACTCGGGCAATGTCCTTTAACTGATTAAACAGTTCCGATGCTTTTTCCAGTACGCCTTCTTTATGTGTTGCAATGGGCACAATTGCCACCTGGGTTGGGGCTACGCCCGGAGGTAAAACCAGTCCGCGGTTATCTCCATGCACCATAATGATCCCGCCGATCAGTCTTGTGGAGATTCCCCAGGAGGTATGATAAGGGTATTCCTGTTTGCCTTCCCGACTGAGATAGCTGATATCAAAGGCTTTTGTAAAATGCTTCGCTAAATTATGGGAGGTTCCCGCCTGCAGGGCTTTACCGTCATGCATTAAGGCTTCCATGGTATAGGTCGCATGGGCTCCGGCAAACTTTTCCTTCTCACTTTTTTTGCCGACAATTACCGGCATGGCCAGTAGTTCCTCTGCGGTTTCCTTATAGATGTTGAGCATTTTCAGGGTCTCTTCCTGTGCTTCTTCCTCGGTTTCATGAAGGGTGTGTCCTTCCTGCCATAAGAATTCCGAGGTTCTTAAAAATGGACGGGTGGATTTTTCCCATCGAACCACATTGCACCACTGATTATATAAAAAGGGCAGATCCCGATAGGAGTTTAACCATCGGGAATACATTTCGCAGATAATGGTCTCCGACGTGGGACGAATCGCCAGACGCTCGGCCAGCTCTTCATCGCCTCCGTGGGTTACCCAGGCTACTTCCGGTGCAAATCCTTCCACGTGCTCCGCTTCTTTTTTTAATAAACTTTCCGGGATCAACAATGGGAAATAACAGTTTTTGTGTCCCGTATCCTTAAATCTTTTATCCACATAGGCCTGCAGATTTTCCCATATGGCATAGCCATAAGGTTTAATCGCCATAAAGCCTTTCACCGGTGAATAATCCACTAAGTCCGTCTTCTTAATAACATCCGTATACCATTGAGCAAAGTCCTGCTCCATCGGAGTGATCTCTTCTACAAATTCTTTTTTCTTTTTTCCCATTTTCTCACGCTCCATTATTTTTTTATCTATTGATTAAAAAACACTCATCCCTAACCCTTAGAGATGAGCGCTGTACGCTATATTACAGCATATTCTATCCCATTACGCTCAGTCAGTCAAGTCTTCCGCTAGGAGTCTTCTGTTATTTGCTTTATGCTCACAATGGCCATTGCCGAGATCCCTTCTTTTCTACCTTCAAATCCCAGCCCTTCCGTGGTTGTAGCCTTTATATTGACCTGCTCTGTGGCGATCTGTAGGGCTTCAGCTACCTTCCCGCGCATTTGGCTGATATAGGGGGCCATTTTCGGTCTTTCCGCAACAATGGTCCCATCGATATTGTTTACGGCATAACCCCGCTGTTTTAACAACTGTCCTACATGAACCAAGAGTTTTATACTGCTTATCCCTTTGTACTTGGGGTCCGTATCGGGAAAGTGCTTTCCGATATCCCCCAGGGCGGCTGCGCCCAGCAGGGCATCTTTTACGGCGTGCAGTAAAACATCCGCATCGGAATGTCCTAGTAAGCCCTGATCATGGGGGATTTCTACGCCTCCTAAAATTAGCGCTCTTCCCTGCTGAAATTTATGTACGTCATATCCCATTCCCACTCTCATAAAACAACGTCCTTTCTTCGGTATATTCCTTGTATCCTTCCATTATAAAAGATTTATCAAAAAAACAAAAGCCCAAAGGAAAGATCTCCAAAACTATTCCATGTCCCTTCCTTTCTTTAAAATCGCCTGTCCGATTTCCAAGTCCTCCGGTGTGGTGATTTTTATATTCTCATAGCTTCCCAAAACCATTTTCACTTTCATGCCTAAGGCCTCCACAAGCATGGCATCATCAGTTACCGATAGGTTTTCTCTTTCTCTTTTCTGATGGGCTTGAAGAATCAGATCTTTCTTGAAGGTTTGCGGGGTCTGAATGCTCCAAAGAGTATCCCGCCGTAGGGTGTCCTTCACAAACCCCTCCTCGTCAATAGTTTTAATCGTATCCTTTACCGGGACTCCTACGATGGAGGACCCATGAATCTTTGCAGCATCAATGCTTTTATTAATGATCTCCCCGGTCACAAAAGGTCTCGCTCCGTCATGGATCAGAACCACTTCCGTTTCCTCCCCCAGGGCCTGTAGTCCGTTTGACACCGAGTGATATCGTTCCTCTCCCCCTGCAACCACTTTTTTCACTTTCCGAAGCTGATTTTTTTCTACGATATTCTCTTTGCAGTAGTGCACTTCCCCCTGGCCTACAACCACAATCACCTCATCAATTTCCCCATGTTTTTCAAATTGCATCAGAGTGTGGGCCAAAATCGGTTTTCCGTTCAGGGAAATATACTGCTTGTTGTAATTTCGCTCCATCCTTTTGCCTTTGCCTGCGGCAACCACAATTGCACTGACTTTTCCTTTTCTCATCACTCCGCCTCCTACACTGTTCAGAATCTGTCCTTAAGAAAAAGGGCCCTTTATCTTCTAAAGAACCCCCACACCCTTACTTATGCTGATTTTCCTTCCATGCCTTTCGGTTTTGCAAAAATCATTCTTCCCGCTGCGGTTTGCAGGACACTGGTCACTAAAACTTCAATGGTTTTACCGATGTATTTACGCCCGCTTTCCACGACGATCATGGTTCCATCATCAAGGTAGGCCAGTCCTTGCCCGGATTCTTTTCCGTCCTTGATAACCTCGACTTCCATCTCTTCTCCAGGTAGCACCACAGGCTTTACTGCATTGGCCAGTTCGTTGATATTAAGCACCGGTACCCCTTGAAATTCCGCAACTTTATTTAAGTTGTAGTCATTGGTTATCACCTTGCCCCCTAATTGCTGGGCAAGTTTCAACAGCTTCACATCCACTTCCAAATTCTCCTCATAGGCCTGTTCAAACCCATGGTCCAGAATCTTCACCTCAATATCCAGTTCCTTTTGAATGATGTTTAAGATATCCAGACCCCGTCTTCCGCGGTTCCGCTTGAGGGATGCCGAGGAGTCCGCCACATGCCGAAGCTCTTCTAATACAAACTCCGGAATGATTAAGGGGCCTTCCAGAAACTGGGTCTTGCAAATGTCCGCAATCCGTCCGTCAATAATCACGCTGGTATCCAGGATCTTCGGACAGGGCTGATAGCCTTCATTTTTAATTTTTTCAATTTCTTCATCACCGTTCTTTTCATTTTCCGATCCCATAAAGGAATTTAATATGGATAAGTCCTGACCTCTTTTTGTAGCAAGGCTCACTCCCAGGTATCCCAGGAATATGGCCACTAGAACGGATAAAATCGTGCCGATAAAGGGAACGGGAATACTCATTAATAATCTGCTGATAATATAGGCTACAATAAGTCCCACGATCAAGCCGATGGACCCGAAAATAATGTCTGAAGTCGGAACCTTTGAAAGTTCCCGCTCTATCCAATTTGCCACCCGTCTTCCGAGCCTAATCATTAACGGAGAAATTAAGAATAATATAAGTCCACCGATGAGTACAGAAAGTGCATATCCCAGTATCATATACCACAGATTTGCCGTAATACTTTCATAGTATTGCGCTCCGTTATAAAAAAGCAAGACTCCGGATATCCCCCCCAGCAAGGCAAAAATCCACCTTACAATTTTGCTAACCATTCCTTCACCTCCTTTTCAGTTATTTTTTATAGTCAATTAGTCAACCTTTGATGCCAAAAATGCCCATACCAAAAATCCTCCCAACCTCAGGTACTGGGTGCTACTCAATCATTTCTTCAATTTCCTTCAGTAAATCCTCCTTGCTTCTGCCGGTAGCAAGAATCAACTCACTCAATAAGACCTGCTTGGCATTTTGCATGATTTTTCTTTCCCCTGTGGAAAGGGCTTTTTCACGATCTTTCAAGGTAAGGTTTCTTACCACCTCAGCTACTTCAAAAATATCTCCGGTTTTTATCCGATCCATATTCGCCCGATATCGTTTATTCCAATTCGCGGACATTTCCGTAATCTGGGCGGATAGAACCGCAAAAACCATATCCACTTCCTCTTCATTAATAATTTCCCGGATACCAATCTGATCCATACCATCTAAGGGAATCATTACCTTCATATCATCCAGGGGCATTTTCATAATATAATACTTTCTAAGTTCTCCCAGGATCTCCTTTTCCTCAATCGCTTCAATAACCCCTGCTCCATGAACAGGATAAACCACTTTATCACCAATAGTATACATATAATTTCCTCCAAGTTCTCTATTTTATCTCATCTCTGCCTCCTTTAAATTATACCCTATCCCACTTCACGAGTCAAACAAACCAGATATTTTATCACAGCCTTTTTCCCCTGTCAATATCCTTTTTTCAGAACTTTCCAAGGCTTTTTTACAGAGCTTTCTTTGGCTCTTTTTCATAGGGCGTGTGCAATTAATCCCTGATTTTCATTGACAATCGGTTCTTTGAAAAAGTATAATAGACTTAACGATTACTAAACAAATCCGAGGGGTTGACAATATGGAAAACAAATTATCTTTAGGTGAATTTCAGTCTTTGGTCGATGAAGTCTTAATTCGACATAAAAGCATTCTTGATATTCTAAGCAAGGTACAGGAAAGCAGTGCCCGGGTGAATCGTGCTGTAGCGAAAGCCAGCACCAGCTGCGGTTGCATTAAAATTTGCGCCGAAAAACCCGAAATACCCGATGATGTGACTTTTTCCAAGCTTAAATCCCATATGTCCGATCATATTGAAGGGAAACTCTGCAGCACCTGCGAGGAAAAAATCAAACAGGAAATTTCCAACAACCTGTTTTATCTCTTCGCGCTATGCAATACTTTCGATTTTGATACGGAGAAGATGACAGAGGACTATTATAAGCAACTTAAGCTCCTGGGAAAGTACGGACTCTTATAACCACTTACATTTCTAAGCCGAAGGCATTGCCTTCGGCTTATTTTTTTCTATCGTATAATGTCCTGCACCGCATCTCTTAAGGTATCCACCCCTAAAAGATTGGTGGAATCCATAGGGAGTTTCTTAATATTCCGATTGGAAATCATCACCGACTCAAAACCCATCTTGACTCCCTCTTTGATCATTTTCTCCGCGTTGGCCACCGGGCGGATCTCTCCGGTTAAGCTGATTTCTCCGATTGCCATCACTTTTCTAGATGGGAGTTCAATACCGTTAAAGCTGCTGTAGATGCTTAGGGCCACGCCAAGATCATAGGAAGTTCCCTCAAGCTTCAGTCCTCCGACTACATTAACGTACACATCATAGTTTGCCAGGGGCAGACCCAGTTTTTTCTCCAGCACCGCAATAATTAAGTTCAGCCGGTTGTGATCAATCCCCACAGCGGTTCGCCTTGCAAAACCGATATTATTTTCCGTCACCAAGGCCTGAATCTCCACGAGCAGGGGACGGGTCCCTTCCACTGTGGAGACCACAATGGCTCCTTCATTCTTCTCATTCAGGGTCTCCAAAAAAAGCTCCGAGGGATTAAATATTTCAATCAGCCCTTCCTCCCGCATCTCGAACACCCCGATTTCACTGGTGGTTCCGAAACGGTTTTTTAGCGCCCGAAGGATCCGAAATTCCATGGTTCGTTCCCCTTCAAAATGCAGAACCGCATCCACCATATGCTCTAAGACCCGGGGACCCGCCAACTCTCCCTGCTTGGTCACATGGGCAACAATAAAAATGGGGATATTGGTGGATTTTGCGATTCTCATCAGGTTGTTGACGCATTCCTTCACCTGGGAGACACTGCCCGGTGCCGAGGTTAAATCCTCCCGGTATAGGGTCTGAATCGAGTCCACGATCAAAAACTTCGGTTCATAGGTTTTGATGTATTCTTCTACTACCGCAATATTGGTTTCCGATACAATCAATAGATCCTCTTCGATGGCTCCCAGACGTTCCGCACGCATTTTGATCTGTTCCTCGGACTCTTCTCCCGAAACATACAGTACTTTTCCATACTCCTTTGCCATATTGCTGCTGCACTGAAGAATCAGGGTGGATTTTCCAATGCCCGGTTCCCCGGAAATCAGACACAGGGATCCCTTTACAATCCCGCCTCCGAGAACCCGGTTGAGTTCTTCAATTTTGGTATCATAACGGGGATATTTCCCGGAACTGATCTTGGTAATACTTTGGGGTTTCTTGCTGGGTCCCGTGGTGGCGGAACGCTTGGTTTCTTTTTTGGATACCACCCGTTCCTCTTCAAAGGTATTCCACTCCTGACAACCGGGACATCTTCCCATCCATTTGGGGCTCTCATATCCGCAGCTGGTGCAACAGAATTTTGTTTTGGTTTTTGCCATGTCATCGCTCCTAGGTTTTGTTTGATTTTTCGATTTTCAACTCTCCGTTTTCTTCCTTCAGAAGAACTTCATCTCCCGCCTGCACCTTGCTCGCTAAGATTTCTTCGGAGATTTTGTCTTCAATGTATTTTTGAATTGCCCGCTTTAAGGGCCGTGCACCAAACTGGGGATCATAGCCTTCCCGGGCGACTTTTTCCATGGCCTTTTCCGTAACCTCCAGATTGATTCCAAGGCTTCTAAGACGGTCCTTTACGTCCTCTACCATCAGCTTGACAATTTCATTGATATGAGTCTGCTCTAGGCTGTGGAAAACGATGATGTCGTCAATCCGGTTGATAAACTCCGGCCGGAAGGTCCGTCGAAGATCCTCCATTACGTTCTTTTTCATGTTTTCATACTCATTTTTAGATCGGTCCTCCTCATCCACGGAAAACCCGACGGTGCTTTGCCGCTTAATCATCTGGGCCCCTACATTGGAGGTCATAATAATCACGGTATTTTTAAAATCCACGGTCTTTCCCTTGGCATCGGTCAAACGTCCGTCATCCAGGATCTGCAAGAGTACATTGAATACATCGGGATGGGCTTTTTCAATCTCATCAAAAAGGATCACCGAGTAGGGTCTTCTTCGGACTTTATCGGTTAACTGTCCTCCTTCATCATGGCCTACATATCCCGGAGGAGAGCCGATCAATCGGGATACGGTATGCTTTTCCATATACTCCGACATATCAATTCGAATCATCGCATTTTCATCTCCAAACATGACCTCTGCCAGCGCCTTGGAGAGTTCCGTTTTTCCGACACCGGTGGGTCCGAGGAAAATAAAGGAACCGATGGGCCGCTTAGGGTCCTTGAGTCCGACCCGGGCTCTTCTGATTGCCCGGGATACGGATTTTACGGCCTCCTCCTGACCGATAACCCGCTGGTGCAGGACGGATTCCATATTGAGCAGGCGCTCCGATTCTTCCTGCTGCAGTTTGTTTACCGGTACTCCGGTCCAATTGGAAACCACGGTGGCGATATCTTCCGGATCCAACACCGCACCCCTTGTATTTTTATTTTTCGTCCAATGATTTTTCTTCTCCTCCAAGTCCTCTTTTATCTGCTTTTCCTGATCCCGAAGCCTTGCCGCCCGTTCAAAGTCCTGAATGCTGATAGCCTCTTCCTTTTCCTTTTCTATTTTTTCCAGCTGATCCTCCAGTTTTTTTAAATCCGGCGGTGCCGTTACCGAATCCAGCCGAATCTTCGATGCGGCTTCATCAATCAGGTCGATGGCTTTATCCGGCAAAAATCGGTCACTGATGTATCGATGGGACAGCTCCACGGCGGCCTCAATCGCCTCATCCGTAATTTTCACCCGGTGATGGGCCTCATATTTATCCCGAAGCCCTTTTAAAATCAACACGGTATCCTCCTTGGAAGGTTCCGCAACGAATATGGATTGAAATCGTCGTTCCAGGGCCGCATCTTTTTCAATGTGTTTTTTATACTCATCGGTTGTGGTGGCACCGATGGCCTGCAGCTCTCCCCGAGCCAGGGCCGGTTTTAAGATGTTTGCCGCATCGATGGCGCCTTCCGCGGCACCGGCACCTACCAAGGTATGAATCTCATCAATAAAAAGAATAACCTGCCGGGAATTTCTCAGCTCTTCCATAATATTTTTCAGCCGTTCCTCAAATTCTCCCCGGTATTTGGATCCCGCCACCATGGAGGATAAGTCCAAGGTAACAATTCGCTTTCCTTTTAAGAGCTCCGGCACATTCCCTTCAACGATACGCTGGGCCAGGCCTTCCGCAATAGCGGTTTTCCCAACCCCCGCTTCTCCCGTTAGGCAGGGGTTATTTTTGGTGCGTCTACTGAGTACCTGGATGACCCGCTGAATCTCCTTTTCCCTACCGATCACCGGATCCAGGCGATCTTCTTTCGCCATTTGGGTCAAGTCCCGTCCGTATTTATCCAGGGTGGCGGTGCCGCTACTTTCCGCTTCCGAATTCGGGGATTCCTCGGAAGGATTTTTGCCCCCTCTTAACTGCCTGACTACTTCTTCCTGGACATTCTCCAAGTCCACGCCTTCTTCTCTAAGCACCCGGGCTGCGATGCCTTCCCCTTCATTCAATAGACCCAGCAGCAGATGCTCTGTACCCACATAATTGGTCCCAAGCTGCCGGGCGGCAAGAAAGCTCAGTTCAAACACCTTTTTTGTTCTCGGTGTAAACCCGAGCAGGTTTCCCTCATCCTTTCCATGGCCTACCATGGCAATGATCGTTTCTTTGGTTTTTTCAAAGTCCACACCCAGTTTTATCAGGGTTTCCGCCGCTATCCCCTTTCCTTCCTTCAGGATTCCAAGTAAAATATGCTCCGTCCCCACATAATTATGCCCGAGACTTTGCGCCGATTCCTGGGAAAACAGGATCACTTTCTGGGCTCTTTCCGTAAATTTTCCATCCATAGACATCCCTATCAGCTCCTTTATATTTTCCTTTCATTTGCTTTTTTTATCCATTTTCCAGCTTTTGTCTTAACAAGGTTCCTCTTCGAATATCCCGTTCCCCCGGATCCAGCGGTTCTTCGAAAAATGCCTGGAGTGATCCGGGCTGGATTAAGGTAATCAGTTCATGAATTTCGGTTAATTCCAAATTCTTTATCAAACCCAGACTGATACCCAAATGAATATTCGATAAGCGTTTTACCGCTTCCTCCGCAGAAATAATTCTTGCACGTTGTAAAATCCCTAGGGATCGATGTACCTGATCTTCAATTTCCAGGGGCTGCGTTCGAAGCAAATCCTCCCGAAGGCTTCGTTCCTTGTCGATAATTTGCAGTGTGATCTTTTGCAGTTTTTCAATAATTTCCTCTTCCGAAACTCCCAGGGTCACCTGATTGGAAAGCTGATACATGTTTCCAGCAAATTCGCTGCCTTCCCCGTATACGCCCCGTACGGCAAGACCCATCTTATGGGCAAATTGCAGAATTCCGTGAATCTGACCCCGCATACCCAAGGCCGGCAAATGAAGCATCACCGAAGCCCGCATGCCCGTACCGGTATTGGTGGGACAGGCGGACAGGTAACCGAATTCTTCATCAAAGGCGTAATCCACCTGTTCTTCGATCACATCATCCAGTTGATTGGCAATTTCCAGACCCTTACTCAGCTGAAGTCCGGCGAGCAGGGCTTGAATCCGCAGATGGTCCTCTTCGTTAATCATAATGATCAGATCCTGTTGTTGATTGTAAACGACAGCACCGCCCTCATCCTGTTTTGACAGTTGCGGGCTGATCAAATGCCGCTCCACCATCTCCAGTCTCTGAATCGCGGTTAGATCCTTTATTTTATTCATTTGAAATTCACTGCTCATCTTCTCATTTCCCGAAACAATGCTTTGATATACCTTTTCCATGACCCGTTCTTTACCGATCGAATCCCTGATGGTGGGAAAGACAAAATCCTTCATATTTCGGGCTAAGCGAATTCGGCTGCTGATCACCGTATCCCTGTAGGAATCTTGATTATTCAATGATGTTGCCACTTTTCTCTCCCCCTTTAAGCATCTTTTTCCAGCGCACGGATTTCATCACGAAGCCTTGCCGCCTCTTCGAAGGCCTCCTGTTCAACGGCTTGCTGTAATTTGGTTTTCAGCTGTTTGATTTTCCGATGAATACTGAATTCCTGACTTTGACGTTTCGGAACCTTCCCGGAATGTTCTGCACTCCCATGTATTTTTCGAAAAAGAGGTTTGATTTTTTCTTTAAAAGCCCCGTAACATTCGGCACAGCCAAAGCGGCTAAGGCTGGCAAACTGGTCATAGGTCATCCCGCAGTTGGGACATTGCAGTCCTTTTCTTTTCTGATAGCCGGTTTTTGATGATTTTTCTTCCAGCTCCAGCATTTCCGATAACAGCTGGTGCAGGTTGTAGATATTATGACCGGGGCTGTGACTGTGGTATGGAGTTTTTCCCGCTGCGCATACTTCACATAGATAAAAATCCTTCGCGACTCCGTTGATCGTTTTTTTCAGATGAAGCGTGGCTTCCCGTTTATGACATTCCTGGCATAGCATACCGTACCCTCCCCTTCTTTTTTAATCTATTATAGCGGTAAATCCCTTAGTTTTTCAACTCCTACTTAATAGTTATCCATTCTATCAAATTCCAAACAGTCTACCCCAAAGCCTTTTCCTCAACCCGGCCCCTTTCCTTTCTTGCTAAAAAAGAGTTGTGGCTAAAAAAAAGAGCCCGTCACATTGGACAGGCTCCAGGATTTTTTAACATTTTTCGATTTTTACTCCTGTTCATTCTCGGCGATTAAGGATTCAATGATTTTTTTGCTCAGGTTTGACGGTACTTCATCGTATCGTATAAATTCCATATCAAAGCTTCCTCTCGCTTGGGTCATGGAACGAAGATCAATGGCGTACTTAAACATTTCTGACTGTGGCACTTCGGCGCTGACCATCTGCTTTCCGTTTTCCTGGGGCATCATGCCGTTAATCTTTCCTCTTCGCTTATTCAGATCTCCCATAACATCCCCCATATAATCTTCCGGAACCAGGATATCCACCTTCACAATCGGCTCAAGCAGCACCGGCTTCGCCTGTTCCATGCCCTTCTTAAAGGCTATGGAGGCCGCCACTTTAAAAGCCATCTCCGAAGAGTCCACATCGTGATAGGAACCGTCATATAGCGTTGCCCGGATATTGGTTACCGGTTGGCCTGCCAATACGCCGCTTTCCATACTCTCGATAATTCCTTTTTCCACGGCGGGGATATAGGCCTTCGGTACCGAACCACCGACTACTTTTTCCACAAATTCAAAATGCTCTTTGGAGGGCTCAAAGGTCATTTTTACATCACCGTACTGTCCATGGCCTCCGGACTGCTTTTTGTGTTTGCCCTGCACATCGGATTTTCCTTTAATGGTTTCCCGGTAGGGTACCTTAGCATCTTCCAGATCAAGATCCACGCCAAACTTGTTTTTCAGTTTATTGGAGATAATCTTAATATGCAGTTCTCCCTGTCCCCGGATCAGGGTCTGTTTGGTTTCTTTATTCCGCTCGAATTTGAAGGAAGGATCCTCTTCAAATAATTTTTGAAGGCCGGCACTGATTTTTTCCTCATCTCCCCGGGCCTTGGGTTTAATGGCCAGGGTTAATTGGGGTTCGTCGAAATCAATGGGGCTAAAGACCACGGGATGGTCCACATCGCAGAGCGTATCCCCCGTTGTGGTGTGCTGCAGCTTGGAAACCGCCGCAATATCCCCGGCTCTTACCTCCGCTACCTCCGATTGCTCCTTGCCCCGAAGCAAAAATGGGGTACCCATTTTCTCTTTTTCATTTTTATTGGCATTCAGCACTTCCATATCCGCTTTTAAGGAACCGGAGAACACCTTGAACAGCGTAATTTTCCCCAGATAAGGGTCTACGATGGTTTTAAACACCTGGGCGGAGAAAGGCTCGTCGGGTTCAAAGCCCCGCTCAACTTCCTCTTCCGTATCGGGATTGACGCCTTCCTTCGGAGGCAGATCCTCCGCTGAGGGAGAATAATCCACCAACATATCCAGCAAGGTATGAATTCCGATGTTTTTCACCGTGGATCCGCAGATTACGGGGACAATATCTCCTGAAATCACACCGGCTCTCAGTCCCTGTTGAATTTCCTCCTCGGTAAACTCCTCCCCTTCAAAATACTTTTCCAGTAAGGCCTCATCACTTTCCGCTACGGACTCAATTAACATCTCCCGAATGGATTTCGCTTCATCGATCATATCCTCAGGGATTTCTTTTTCTTCACAATCGCTACCGGTATACTCCCGGGCCATCATCTTTACCACGTTCACATTCCCGATAAAATCGTCATTGGAACCTAAGGGGATTTGAAAAGGCGCCACTTTTTTACCGAATTTTTCCCGCAACTCCGATAATACCTTCTGAAAATCCGCATTTTCCTTATCCATCTTATTGATAAAAATAAAGGTCGGCCGGTTTTTTTCCATGGCAAATTCCCAGGCACTTTCTGTTCCGACTTCAATGCCTCCGGTAGCGTCCACCA